>DATJEM010000156.1:0-9904 GCA_035496615.1 Leptolyngbya sp. | reverse complement strand
CCACAGTTTGAAGATCCAAGAGAGCCAATCTGTTAGGACTGAAGGCATTTCGAGAAATCGAAGTAAGTGACCTGTCGGAGCCGTATCGAGAATGATCAAATCTTGTGCTTGAGACTCCAATAGTTCCATCACCTCGATCAGTGACAGCATTTCGTCAATCCCCGGAAGCGCTTGTGCCATGATTTTTCGCCATGCTTCGGGGGTGTAAGCAATCTTCAACGTTGCATCTTCAGTTTCACCGCTCATCATGTCGGCTAACTCCCACAGATAAGCTTCTCGAAATTGATCTAACATTTTGTGAGCATCCATTTCTTGAGCGCTAAGATTGGGTGAAAGATCAATTGGTTCATGTCCAAGATAGGTTCCAAACGCATCGCCTAAAGAATGTGCCGGATCGATCGAAATCACCCGAATCTTTTTATCGGGATACTGTTGCGATAGATTCAGAGCGATCGCGGCTGCTACCGTTGTTTTTCCTACGCCTCCTTTGCCGCCGACTAAAATGAGTTTGCGTCCTTCTGCAATGAAATCAGCAAATTTGAGATCAGGTTCAATCGATCGAACGGGTGCAAGCTCATTTAGAACACCGATGTTTGAAATTAACTGATCGATCGCGCTTCCTCCGATCGGTTCTTCGCTCTGTTGGGAAATGGTAATCAAGGGCGCTGATTCGATCGTTAATTGAAACTTTTCGATCAAGGGTTCACTGCCAGAATGAATTTGATTGAGGAACAATCCGCCAAAGGGGATTTTTAGGGTTTTCAAAGCTTTGAGAAAGCGTTGGGTTTCCATCAGGCTCAACCATTCTGCGATCGCTACGATCACACACGCCGATCGTGATTGATCTTGCAACAACCGCCGACCATTGAGTAAGTCTTGCTGCATGGTTTCAAGAAAGCGATCGACTTCATCCGGGGTATATCTTCCGGTGAAAGTCTCGCTCATGGTGCGATGTTTTTGCTGGAAGAGTTCCAATGCAGACAAAAACTCTTCGAGAAAATCCATCAGATTAAACAATGCTAAGGTGTGACCTGTTGGAGCCATATCGACCACAATCCGATCAACCACTCGATCGCGCAAAAGTCGCTGGATTTCGAGAATTCCCATCAACTCATCTAGCCCCGACCAGCCTAAATCCCAAACTGAAGAAATATCGCTTTTCTCGACAAAGCTCCCCCGCTCCACCAACAGTTCTAGAATCGCGCCATAGTCAGCTTTGAACTCCTTAAGCAACAACGCAGCATCTAACGCTCTCACAGTCAAATTCGGCAGATCTTCGGCGACTTGAGCCGTGTTGCTCACTTCCATTTGCAGCACATCACCTAAAGAATGCGCCGGATCAGTCGAAAGCAGCAAAATTTGCTCATTTGGAAACTGTTGCGCCCAACGTCGGGCAAACCCGCTCGATAGCGTAGATTTGCCTACGCCGCCTTTACCACTAAACATTGCTAAATGTAGAGAATCAAATGAATTCAAGGCGTTCATCGTGCAAAAAAGTGATTTGGGTACGCTAATAGTCTTCCCCAGAACTCGGTGACATCCATGAGTGAACTATTTAAAGGATTTGAGCAACTGTTAGAACTTGCCAAGCTGCTCGAAGAAAAAGCAGAAAAAGGTGAACTAAAAGCAAGTGTGCAAGTCAATCGCGCAGGATTTAGCAGCATTCCCCGCAACACCGGAATTGGAGTGAATCGCGCTCAACCTGCTCCCACTCCCGCGCCCGATGTAATCGTGACTCCCCCGCCCACAAATCCGGCTTCACTGCAAAATGTCGGTGGACTGAGCGAAGTTCTGCGAGAGCTACGAGAGCTAGTCGAACTCCCACTCAAACGTCCCGAAGTCCTGGCAAAACTGGGGCTTGAGCCGATTCGAGGTGTCTTGCTCGCAGGTTCGCCAGGAACAGGAAAAACTTTAACGGCTCGATCGCTGGCTGAAGAATTGGGTGTGAATTACATCGCGATCGCGGCTCCCGAAGTCATGGGTAAGTATTACGGAGAAGCTGAAGCCCGACTTCGGAATATTTTCGAGAAAGCAGCCGCTTCGACTCCTTGCATTATCTTTATCGACGAAATTGATAGTCTTGCCCCCGATCGCGCCAAAGTCGAAGGCGAAGTCGAAAAGCGGGTTGTAGCTCAGTTGCTAAGTCTGATGGATGGATTCGCTCAAACAAACGGGGTGATTGTTCTCGCTGCCACTAATCGCCCGGATCATCTTGATCCGGCGCTGAGACGACCGGGACGCTTCGATCGAGAAGTTCAGTTTCGAGTCCCCGATCGTGAGGGACGCTTAGAAATTCTCCAGATTTTGACGCGATCAATGCCGCTAAATTCGGTTGACTTGAACGATGTTGCCGATCTCACAGTTGGAATGGTTGGCGCAGATCTCAAAGCGGTTTGTCAAAAAGCAGCTTATACAGCCTTGCGGCGACAGGTTGCATCCTTAGATGCGGTTCCGAATGAGCTATCTATTGATCACTCTGATTTTCTTCAAGCTTTGAAAGAAATTAAGCCTTCGGTGCTGCGATCGGTCGAAGTCGAATCGCCAAACATCACTTGGAATCAAATTGGTGGATTAGAAAAGATCAAACTCACTTTGCAAGAAGCAGTCGAAGGCGCAATACTCTATCCCGAACTATACGAACATACAGGAGCAAAAGCACCACGAGGCATTTTGCTATGGGGACTTCCTGGAACCGGAAAAACATTGTTAGCAAAAGCAGTTGCATCTCAAGCGAGAGCCAACTTTATCGCGGTGAACGGCGCAGAACTCATGAGCCGCTGGGTCGGAGCGGCAGAACAAGAAGTGCGAGATTTGTTTAACAAAGCGCGTCAAGCTTCGCCCTGTGTCGTGTTCATTGATGAAATTGATACCTTAGCTCCGGTGCGAGGTAAGTTTAACGGCGATTCGGGAGTCAGCGATCGGGTCGTCGGTCAACTCCTCACCGAGCTAGATGGTTTACAGGATTGCGGCACTGTTCTTTTAATCGGTGCAACCAACCGACCGGATGAACTTGATCCCGCTTTACTGCGGGCTGGACGTTTGGATCTACAAATTCAGGTAGATTTGCCGGATCAGTCGAGTCGGTTGGAAATTTTGCGCGTTCATAATCTCGATCGACCTCTATCCGCAGTTGATTTAGCGACGATCGCGACTCAAACCGAAGGCTGGAACGGCGCAGATCTCGCCCTTCTGAGCAATCAGGCAGCATTACAAGCGATTCGACGCTATCGATCTGAAGGCATGACCGAGCCAGCAAATTTGCAGATTAATGAAGCAGACTTCGCGATCGCGCATCAAGCCTTACTCAGTCAGCGACGCTAAAATCAGAGAATCCCAAATTGCCAGTTCTCTAGCGCCTATGCCGTTTGAAATTCCTCAGTCCGCGATCGTGTATGCTCAGTTCATTCATCCGGTTCTGATGGGGGTGCTATTGGTACTCACTCTCTATGCGTTATATCTGGGTTTGCAATGGCGACGCGCTCGCACTGCCGCAGGTGATGTGAAAAGAGAACTACTTAAAGGTAAGTTCAACGTCAAGCATTACGATGTGGGGTCGATCGTATTGGCATTGATGGTGATTGGCTCGATCGGGGCGATGGGTGCCACCTATCTTGAAAGTCACAAGCTATTTGTTGGACCACATCTACTCATTGGTTTGGGCATGACTGGCTTAATTGCGCTCTCTGCGGCGTTATCGCCATTGATGCAAAAAGGGCAAGATTGGGCACGGAATACGCATATCGCAATTAACGTGGCAATTTTAGGATTGTTTGGTTATCAAGCGATTTCAGGAGTGACGATCGTGCAAAATATTCTCAAGCGAATGCAGGACTGATTTGCTTGAACCGACGATCGAAGCTTTTGGGTCTTCGCTTGGGCATGAGTGACTTGCTATCTTCCTGGGTCGTTTGCCAGGTGTACAACCAGGATGAAGAAACCATTCGGATTGTCTCGCTCGTCGTGTGAGCACCATCGGGGAGCGGAGAGTACAGAATTTTAATACTTCATTTTGGCTCGATCGAATCAGCAAAAAAAAACCAGGTTCAGACAGAACCTGGGCAAAAATAAGGGCTACAAAATCGAGAGGTTTACTTGTGCTTAACTGAGGCGCTGACGTTTGCGAAGGACAGTCATGCCAAACAGTGCGGCTGTTGCCAAGCCCCCCATCATGCCGGGTTCTGGCACCGACTTCGCTGCTAACCGATAAGCATGGTTGTCCGTTTCAAATGCGGGTGAATCCGATCGCATCACCACTCTGTCAAACGTTTCTCCCTTGTCTGCAAAGAAATCGACGTAAACATTATCGCTCTTGCCCGTCCAGTTACCTGCTGCTGTCTTGGAGACATCGTTGCCCGTGAAGGATTTGAGCAGTTGATCGCCATTGTAGAAGTCGAGATGATTGTAGCTATCGACCGATCCCCAGTACAAACCGAAGTAGTCTGCGGCTTTGGCAAATGTGAGCGTTGTGTTTTCGCCCGGTTCGACCGACAAGTAGTGGGTCGAATCTTCCCAGGGTGTCGCATACTGTCCGCTGGAGTTGCCTTGAACGATTGGCGAAGACCCAGAGTAGGCGATGAATCCAGAGGTCGGTGCGGTGCCGTTATTGAAGTCGATCGTGGTTGCTCCTTGGACGGTTGTTTTATAACCATCTGAGCCTGCGGATTGTCCACCCACTGAGAGGGTGATGGCGCTGGCAGGATGAGCCACGATTAGATAGAGCGATGCGCCTAGCATCGAAAGCAATCCTTTCTGTAAAACGTTCATGTTTGTTTGTGCTCTAACTCGTATCTGTAAAACTTAGCGCTTCAAGTAGAGAAAAGCCCTTTGTGGAAATACTGGGAAGCGATGAAGATTGAGTGAAGTCTTTTTTGTCTGTATGAAGGGTGCGAAAGTTCACCCGATGCAGGCAATGAATCGAACTTCTCTAGGTTTTGCGCCGCGATCGACGTAGAAATAGAGATAAACCAAATCCTGCAACCACAATCAGCCGCGATCGGGCAATGGATAGATCCAAGATAGAGTTTTCGCGAAAGCCTCCCGCTCAGTTCCGATCGCCTAATATCTTCAGCGCCACCGCTTCTGCCGCCTTGATCCCATCAATTCCTGCTGAAAGGATTCCCCCGGCATATCCCGCCCCTTCCCCTGCCGGAAACAGTCCGATCGTGTTCAAACTTTCACCGTCTTCCTTGCGCTTAATCCGAATCGGCGATGAAGTCCGAGTCTCTACCCCGGTCAGCATCGCATCCTCCATCGCAAATCCTTTGATTTGTTGCTCGAACGCCGGAAGCGCCTCCCGAATTGCCTCGATCGCGTAGTCTGGCAAGCTCGAACTCAAATCTCCCAACTGCACTCCCGGAGCATAAGACGGCTGCACATTGCCCAACGATCGCGACGGGCGGTTCGCGATAAAATCCCCCACCAGTTGCCCCGGAGCATGATAAGTCCCGCCGCCTAATTCAAAGGCTCTCGACTCCAACTGCCGCTGCAATGCAATTCCTGCCAGCGCATCCCCCGGATAATCCTCCGGCGTAATTCCCACCACAATGCCGCTGTTTGCATTGCGCTCATTGCGAGAATATTGGCTCATTCCATTCGTCACAACCCGCCCTCGTTCAGACGTTGCCGCTACGACCAATCCACCCGGACACATACAAAAACTGTAGACCGATCGACCATTTCGCGCATGATGCACCAGTTTATAATCAGCAGCACCGAGTAATCGATGACCTGCATATTCACCAAATCGGGCGCGATCGATCAATGGCTGGGGATGTTCGACTCGGAACCCGATCGAAAACGGTTTTGGCTCCAGATAAACGCCCCGATCGAACAGCATTTGAAACGTATCTCTCGCACTATGACCGACTGCCAAAATCACATAGCGGCTAGCGATCGATTCTCCAGTCGCCAGCGTTACGCCTTGCACTCGACCCTTTTCGATCTGAACCTCTTCTACGCGACTTTGAAATCGAATTTCGCCGCCCAATGATTCGATCGTCGCCCTCATTTTTTCTACAATGCCCACCAGCTTAAATGTGCCAATGTGCGGCTTATTCACATAGAGAATTTCCGGTGAGGCTCCCGCATTCACAAATTCAGTTAGAACCTTGCGCCCATAGTGTTGCGGATCTCGCACCTGGCTGTAAAGCTTGCCATCTGAAAACGTGCCCGCTCCCCCTTCGCCAAACTGGGCATTCGATTCCGGGTTAAATTCTGCTTTTTTGCGCCAGAACCCAAAGGTATCCGCAGTTCGATCGCGCACCGATTTACCCCGCTCTAATAGAATTGGGCGAAATCCCATCCGCGCCAGCATCAACCCGGCAAACATGCCGCACGGACCTGTGCCAATGACGATCGGGCGATCGACCAAATCACTCGGAGCCTGAGCCACTGTGCGATAGCTCATATCTGGAGCCACTTTCACATGGGGATCGCGCTTGAATCGTTTTAGAAGCTGCTTCTCGATCGGCGTTTCGACATCGACAATATAAACAAGGACAATCTCATCCTTTTTACGAGCATCGTAGCTGCGCTTAAAAATAGAATAGCGAGTCAGGGCTTCAGCCGGAATTTGCAGCTTTTTGAGCAGAGTCGTCTGAAGCGCATCTTCAGCATGATCCAATGGGAGCTTGATTTCAGTCAGGCGCAGCATAGGGAAATTTCAAATCAGTCTTATATTCTAATCAATCTAGGTAGATCAATTCAGGTCGAAGCGCGATCGTTTCAGGTTTGAGAAGCCCAATTAAGGTTTGAGTGGAATGAATTCGGGTTTGAGAGGGATCACCGAAGCACGATCGTTTCCGTTCAAAGAGCCTCTGACAGAGTGCTGCAACCCCAAGCTTGCATTCGTCTAATAAGTTACATCCCCCGATAAACTTGTCTGATAACATACATCCTGAATGAATTTCTTTATGGTGTGAGAAAATGTCGAATTCTTTCCGCTACTGGAAACTGTGGCTTACAGTTCCAGCAGTTCTAATTTGGGTGCAGTCTGCACAAGCTTCGGAAACGCTAAAAACCTCAGAGACCCAATCCACACCTTCCGAAATCAAGACCGACAAGATCAAATCTGACGCGAAAGACACCTTGCTCAAGCTTGACCCGTCCAGTTTTGATCAAGTCAATCCCGTTTCTTCGCTTGATGCGTCCGAACCTGCTCCGACTACTGGAATGGAGCAAGTGACTTCAGTTTCGCAGTTTACGGATGTCAAACCGACCGATTGGGCATTCCAAGCACTGCAATCTTTGGTCGAGCGCTACGGCTGTATTGCTGGCTATCCCGATCGTACCTATCGCGGCAATCGGGCAATGACTCGCTACGAATTCGCCGCAGGTCTCAATGCTTGTCTCGATCGCGTCAATGAACTGATCGCAGCCTCCACCGCAGATCTGGTCAAAAAAGAGGATTTGGCAACCCTGCAACAACTGCAAGAGCAATTTAGCACAGAACTGGCAACCCTTCGGGGGCGCGTTGATGGCTTAGAAGCCCGGACTGCGACTTTAGAAAAACAGCAGTTCTCAACCACGACAAAACTTTCTGGCACGGTTTGGGTCAACCCCACGATCGCCAAATCCACCGGAGATGTTCGATTTGAAGGCGTTCCGGGATCACCCGCAGAAGCTCGATTTGCCGGGGTGAGAACCGCCGCCGGAACTCCCATTTCCTCGATCGCCGCAACGCCAGAAACCACCCTCAGTTTCCTCACTTGGCTCACGCTCAACACCTCGTTTACGGGTAAAGATGCCCTGATCACTCAGCTATCGGCAGGCAACGGAATTTCGCCCTACAACCAATACGCTTCGGCTGGTTTTTTCAATGCCAGCGGCGTTCCGTTCTTTGATCAATCTGCTGGAGCGGTAAACGGTCGCAGCGATATTGTGATTCACGATTTCTTTTATAGCTTCCCAGTCGGTGAAAAAACGAAGGTGACGATCGGCCCTCGGATCAACTGGTATCGCCACTTCGACGGCAATCGCCTTTCCAACTTGTTTAATTCTGGTGGCAGCTTCGATACCTCAAATAGTACGCAATCGAATGCCATCGATCGCGGATCAGGACTGGTGATCGAAACGCAACTCAGCAAGCAGTTCCGCATTGCGCTGGGTTATTTAGGCGAGAACACCGAATTTCTCCCTTCCCAGTTTGGCTACAACACTTCTAGCAATCCAGCCTTCGGACTGTTTGGCGGCACTAACACCGCTTCAGCCGAACTCACCTTTTCACCCACCCGCAACTTCAATTTACGATTGCAGTACAACCACTCGCGGATTCAGGCATATGGCGGACAGGTAGGCGGCGCGATCGGGGAACCGCTCCCTTATGGCTACTTAGATGCAGGTGCAGGCTTCTCAGTACTACAGCCGGATGGCTCAGTGACAGATGGCGGGCTGAAATATGCCTACGCCAATATGTTTGGGGTGAATTTTGACTGGTTGATTACGCCCAAAATCGGTGTATTTGGGCGATACAGCTTTGCAAATACTCACCTGAAGCCGACCGATGGCAAAGTCGATACGCAATCCTTTCAGGTCGGGGTCGCGCTGCCCGATCTGGGTAAGCGAGGCGCACAGGCAACGGTTGCTTTTCTGATGCCAATGGACATTACGCGCGGACGAGGGTTCTTTGCCTCCGGCAGCGGCGATGGCGGAACGCAGTATGAACTAGAAGCCTCGTATTTCTATCCGCTTTCTTCCAACCTTGCGATCGTCCCCACTTTCTACGCCATCTTCAACGCCAACAACTTCAACAGTAATCCCACGGTTTACGTCGGCAACATCCGCACCCAGTTTAGTTTCTATTTGTTAGTTTTTAGTTGAAAGAGCGGCGCGATCGATCGCGCCGCTTCTGCTTCACTAAGATTTCACTAAGATTGCGGCACCCAAACCGACACCGAACCGCCATTACAGCGGAACTCTGCCCAACCGTCTTCGTTGGTCGTGATTGGTTCTTTGACATTCTCGGTCATGTCGATGTAGGTGCGGTTACATTGCCCGACTTCCATCCACTTACTGCCACCTTCCCCATTGGTCAATACGACTGCCATACCGCCAGGATGATCCTCATCCCCTAAACGTGTCCAACCCACTAAGTTTGGATGATCAAAGTAGTTATACTGATCGCCGTAACAGAATTTATGGCGCGCCATCAGAAGTTTATCAATGATCCAGCGGTGGCAATCGAGCCAGATTTCATGCTCATTCCCATCCTTGCCATAGTCGCGATAGTGCGCTCCATAATAGTCGGGATAGAAAATACAGGGATATCCCTCCCGTCGCAGCAGGATCAGCGCGTAAGCCAGGGGTTTGAACCAAGATTCGACCGGAGATTCTAGTGACTGCAACGGTTGAGAATCGTGGTTATCCACCAGCGTCACTGCCAACGCGGGCTGTTGCTGTACCAGCGTATTATCGAAAATCTGGCGCATATCATAGCGATCTCCCGCCTGACTTGCAGCATGAAAGTTGTAGTGCAGGGGGGCATCAAACAGCGACACTTGCCCTTGTGTCACCTCTAGGAAGTAATGCAGTGCCTCTACTTCGTAGGACCAGTACTCGCCCACACCGAACAAATCGCGCTGAGTATACTCCCGCATTCGTTCTAGCCATTCTCGAAAGACCTGAGCCGCAACGTGCTTAACCGCATCAAATCGGAAGCCATCCACTTTCGTCGTATCGAGGTACCATTTTCCCCAGTTTCTCAGTTCTTCGCGCACTTCGGGGTGATTCATATCTAGGTCACAGCCCATGAGATAGTCGAAGTTGCCTTTCTCCAGATCGACATTCTCGTCGAATGATTTACCTTTGAGCAAATAGACTGCGTGTTCTTCGCCGTCGTAGGAATTGTAGTCGATCGCGTCGAAGTGATACCAATGCCATTCCATTTTGGAATATTTGCCCTTTCGAC
>DATJEM010000155.1:0-3782 GCA_035496615.1 Leptolyngbya sp. | reverse complement strand
TACGATCGCGGTTCCGAAAGCAGCGTTGTAAAAATGACGATCGCGTATGCGGTTCCTGAGATATTGGCGCGGTTAATGAACAATGGAATGGTTGATCGATTTGTGCGATCGACGATCCAGGCTGATCTCGATCGATTTCGGGAATATGCGATTAGGGCTGAAGCAGCTTAATCCTTTGGTTGTAGCTCCCTCAATTGAAAGCTCCCTGGTTTGAATAAAAGCGGTAAAAACGCTGATCGCTGATGCCGCTCCTTTGATACGGGTGCTAATTTAACCACTTCCAGAAGCCCTGAGTTGGTCGCTATATTTGAAGGAGCGCGGCAGCAAGAGCAGATCTCTCACTGAAACACGCGATCGGTTGGTCTCATCGAGATTGATGCGTTAGTGATCACGCTCCTTTGCTTCGTGCGGTGCCACGCAGGGCGCTGGTTCTGGCGCTTATCGCATGATCGCTAAAGCATTTTCAACGGTGGGCGGCAGCCGTCTTAAGATCTTGCCTTTCACCATATCGACCGCCACTAGAATCACGCGACCGCTCACATATAGCACTGCATTATCTGGTGAGCGAATTTCATATTCGACCGGAAGTTTAACCCCTTCGATCGCGGTTAATCGCGTTTTGACGATCGCTTTCATACCCATTCTGAGCGGTTGATGATAGCGAATCGCTAAATCAATCACGGGCAAATTGCAGCCCATTTCGACAAGCTGAGAGAAATCAATTCCTCGCGACTGGAGAAACTCGATTCGGGCTTCTTCCAGCCAAGAAATATAGCTGCCATGCCACACTATACCCGCGTAATCGGTATGGTGGGCGTAAACGGTGATGGGATAATCGAACCAGCCAAGCGCGATCGCAGACGGAACGAGGTTCGAGGTTGGTAACTGAGGAGGTTGAGACACGATTGTTCTTCACAAACCATAATGAACACAGGGTAACGCCAACACCTAGACTTGAAACAGGCGCAGATCGAGAAGACAGTCTTTCCCGATCCTCAAGTCACCCTGGTTTAAAGTCTACGCAGGAATGAGGCGAAGCGATGATCGAAAAAATTTTATTAGCCGATTCGGGTATGGGGCGTTCGGAAGAAATGCTGAATGCACTGATGGCGATTCCGTTGGTTCAACGAGCGATGGTGACGGTGCTGCACGTCGTTCCTCCCCAGGCAAGTGAGGAGTCGATGACGGAGAAATGGGAAGAAGGCGGTAAGATCCTTGCACAGGCGGTACAATCGCTCAAATTGGACTCAAGCCACGTTTCAGCAATGCTGCGACAGGGCGATCCAAAAAGCGAAGTCCTCAAGGCAGCCGATGAAGTCAACGCAGATTTGATCATTATGGGGTCGCGAGGCTTGAAGCGGTTGGTTTCGATTTTAGAAAATTCGGTGAGTCAGTACGTTTTTCAGCTTTCCTCACGTCCGATGCTGTTGGTGAAAGATGATATTTACGTCAGGGCGATCAATCGAATTGCAGTCGCGATCGACAAATCTGAAGCCTCAAAACAATGTTTGAATTTAGCGCTATCTTTGGTGCGAGACATCAAAGGCGGACAACTCATTCTTGTGAATGTGGATTCTGATCCGAAAGCGACTGAAAAAAGCGGGGCAGAAGCAGAAAAAGCGCCGATTTTTGCAGATGCGATCGCGCAGGCAAAACAGTATGGTGTTCAGTATCGGGCGATCGTCGCGGCGGGAAAACCCGGCAAAGCGATTTGTCAGGTTGCAGAGGACACTAAAACAGATTTGTTGATGTTGGGATCTCCGGAGCGTCGTCCCTCGATCGCTAAAGGACTGCCGGATCTGGACAGATTGTTGGGTACATCACTATCTGACTATGTACGAGTATATGCAAATTGTCCGGTATTACTAACCCGGACGCTCGGTTAGCGATCCCTGGTTCAGCCCTCACGATGAGACGAACTTCGTCCAGATCGTTTCACCAATCAATCAGATTGCAGAAGTTAGCTGGCAAAAGCTCGACTTCTGCAACTTCGATCGTCGCCGTAAACTTTGAATCCGGGAGACTTGAAGATCGAGACCTGAACTTGCTATTAATGCTCTTATTTACCCTTTCTTCCGGTCTAATTTAGCCATTAGCTGCGGGATTTGATCGATTCTAAGGAAGTGCGATCGGCAACCAAAAACCGATTCTTTCCGGTTTTTTTCGCTTGATACATTGCCTCGTCTGCCCGTTCGATCAAGTCTTCTAAATGATCGGCGTGGTCTGGAAATAACGCAATCCCAATACTCGTTGTGATCGATAGGGTTTGTCCTGAAATAGCAAACGCTTGGGATAAAGTGCTTAAGATTTTTCGGGCAACTTGTGTCACTGTACTCAGGTCTGAAATCGTAGGAAGAAGAACTACAAATTCATCTCCTCCCAATCGTGCAACGGTGTCGCTTGTTCTCAAACATCCGGTCAACCGTTTTGCCACAGCCTGTAATAACAAATCCCCGATCGCGTGTCCCAAAGTGTCATTCACTTGTTTAAATCCGTCTAGATCTAGAAATAACAGGGCTGAGAGATAGTTGTGTTTTTTTGCGGTTTCGATCGATTGATTGACCCGTTCATAAAGTAGGACGCGATTGGGTAAACCCGTCAGTGCATCATGGGTCGCAATGTAGTTTAACCGATCTTGCGATAAGCGTAATTCTGCATTGGACTGAGATAATTCTTCTGCGGTTTGTCTAAGCTGCTCTTCGATCGTTTTTCGCTGGGTAATATCTCGAATCACACCGACTAAAAACAGATTTCCAGCAGCATCTTTATGCAGCGATCGTTTTGTTGCAATTTTATAAGTCGTGCCATCCGCATTCGTGAATTCTTCTTCGTGTTCTAATTCATTCTCGTATTTGAAAACCAGATCGTCTTGCTGCCAAAAAATGTCGGCTTCGTGCTCCGGAAACACCTCATGATCTGACTTTTCGATAATTTCGTTGATCGGTTTGCCGATAAACTTTGAGTACGCTTCATTCAGCACCACCCAGCGATGCTGTTTATCTTTGACAAAGACCGGATCAGGAATGGAATTAATCACGCGATATAAAAATTCTTTCGATCGCTTCAGTTCTTCTTTAGAATGCGCGATCGCCGCAATCACCACCGTCGTCGAAGTCAGCAGCGCCACTCCGGTCGGAACAAAGGGAACAATCCAGCCTGCCAGAAATAACCCGTAGCACCCTCCCACCAATCCGCCTCCCAACACCAAGATGGTGAGCAAATTGCCCTGCGGTGAGCGAACTCGCCAACTCACGCTTGTGCCAATCAGTGCCCACGTCCAAATCCAAGCGCACTCGATCGGATCATCCCAAACTCTAAACTGAGTGCGATGATCCAGCGCGGCGCTGAGAATCTCGCTGATAAAATTCGCCTGAATCTCGACTCCTGCTACCTCTTCCGGGGCACCGCTGATACTTTCGGTAAACGGTGTAGCTGAAAAATCTTTCAAGCTTGGCGCAACGGAGCCGATCAACACAATGCGATCGCGCAGTTTTGCAGCAGGAACCTTGCCCGCTAAAACATTTTGCATCGTCACGGTCTGAAAGTATCCTGCTCCACCGCGAAAATTTGCCAAAATCTGATATCCGCCTGCGTCCGAATTCACATAAACGCCATCGTTTTTTTTGAAGCGCGGAAATACGGCTTCTTTAAGCTGTAGCAAGCCTCGATTGGAATTTGCGCCCTCTTCGGTGATGCCTTTCTGCTTGAGATAGTGCAGCGCCAACTGCATTGAGAAACTGCGATATTTCCGCTTGTCGCGATCGAACCAATACAGCAACGCC
>DATJEM010000154.1:0-12646 GCA_035496615.1 Leptolyngbya sp. | reverse complement strand
CAAATTCCCCGCACCCAAGAAAATCGCGAGATCTCCTGGTATGAGGACGTTCGCCAAGAAATCGCCCATCGCCAGCAGCGACGGTTGGTAATGCACGCTCGAATGATGCGTTGCGACCAGATTCGCGAGAGTCTGACCGCTAATTTCCCCTGTATTTGCTTCTCCAGCACTGTAGATATCACTGAGAATGACCATATCGGCATCCCCGAATGACTCCGCAAATTCCGTTAAAAAGGTTTGCGTCCGGCTATAACGATGCGGTTGAAAAATGGCGACAACGCGACGACGGGGATCAATTTGCCCCGCTTGAAGTCGTGCGGCGGCTAGCGTTACCCGCAGTTCGCTCGGATGATGGGCGTAGTCATCCACAAACAAAATGTTGTTATAGTCACCCCGATGTTCAAAGCGGCGTTTGGCTCCTTCAAATGGCGCGATCGCATCTGCAATCACTTCAAATTCCAGCCCTAATAGCCGACCGACCGCGATCGCGGCAAGCGCGTTACTTAAATTATGCTGTCCTAAAATCCGTAGCTCAATCTGTCCTAAGACCTGTCCTCGTTCCCAAACTCTTGCCGTTGTCCCATCGCCGCTATATTCGACTTGATCCACGGTGTAGTCCGCTTTCGTTGCCGGATCAAGACTGTAGCTAAGGGTTGGAGTGAGTCGATCGCGGACGGTTTCGCAATCGATCGAGCCGATCGTGATTTCGCAGCGACTCGCGAACGTTTGGAAGGTCTCAACGACCTGATCGAGATTGCTGTAATGATCCGGATGATCTAGTTCGGCGTTGGTGATAATTCCAATATAAGGAGCAAATTTTACCAGTGAGCCGTCTGACTCATCCGCCTCAGCGACTAGATATTCACCGTGTCCAATGCGGGCGTTGCCTTGCCATGCTTTGACTTCCCCGCCGACGATTACAGTCGGATCGAGATTTGCGCCACATAGCATATAGCTAATCAGGCTGCTCGTTGTCGTTTTACCGTGAGTTCCGGCAACGGCAATGCTGCGATATTCCTGAATCAGCGCGGCAAGAATGTCCGAGCGATGAAAGATCGGGCAGCCCATTTCTAAAGCAGCGCGGTATTCGGGATTGGCAGGATTAATGGCAGTCGAACAAACTACCTGTGGCAGTGCCACCGCGCCTGTGATGGGTGGAACTAAAGTTGCGACGCGATCGCTCACGCCAATCGATTGAGAAATGGCAGGGCGCGATCGATATCGATCTAAGTTTGAAGCATCTTGCCCAATGAAGATTTGCGCTCCTAAATTTTGTAATCGCTCAGTAATATGGCTCGATTTTAGATCTGAACCAGAAACGGGTAACTCACGGTCTAACAAGACATAAGCTAGGGCTGACATTCCAATTCCACCAATGCCGATGAAATGAAACGGTCTGCCGCTGAAGTCAACGGAACTCAGCATTTTTGCTCCTTACACACCACACCAATGTCACGCGCTATCATATCAAGGATCTCTTTTTACCGATACGGTAATCAGAAACATTTTGAGAGCGAGTTTGCCTTTTAAGAATGCAACTTTAGGCGATTCAAAATGATACATCTTAGCTAAAGATTAGACCAATTTTTTGAAGTTGCAACCCAACTTGGCTCTAAATCTTTAGATCCACTCTAGAACGCCTCGATTCCTGAAAAAATTCAAACTTCGTCATCCGGCTACAAGCGTTGGGCGATCGTGGCTCAACATTTGAATCTCTTCTAGGCATCTTTTCTAAGTGACTTACAAGGTTCGGGATGAATCGATCAAATCTCCGGCTCAAACGTTTGCTTTCAAAATTACCTCTTCATTGATTTCATTGATTCGTAATTGATTCGTATTTTTGAGAATCGCTTAGATTCTGCCACAGCTATCTTGAAACATCATCGTTTTTCTAGACTGCCCAGAGTAAACTCGTAGATCAGAATGAACGTTATTCCGCGTGATCACGTACGAGGAAATCAGGCTGTTTTGTCTCCCCCAAGCTGCTTCAACTTTGCTTCAACCGAGTCAGAGAAGTCTTGCTCTAGGTCGATGCTGCCCCGCTTATCCGATCGAATTGGCTTGTCAGGCGCTCTTGATCCCAATCGATCGGTTCGGTGAAAAGTGGGCAGCCTTTTACGGTATGATGTCACTCATCAATAGGTATTTATATTCAGAGGGCAAGACGCAGTGATTAGAGTAGCGATCAACGGCTTTGGACGTATTGGACGCAACTTTTTGCGGTGTTGGGCAGGACGGGAGACAACGGGACTCGAATTAGTTGCGATTAACGATACGTCCGATCCAAGAACGAACGCTCACTTGATCCAGTACGATTCGATGCTGGGCAGGTTTTCCGGCGAAGTGAGCGCGGATGAAAATACGATCACGGTAAACGGGAAGACGATTAAATGTACGTCCGATCGCAATCCCGAAAACCTACCCTGGGGCGCTTGGGGCATCGATCTAGTCATTGAGTCAACAGGCGTATTTATCTCGAAAGAAGGTGCAACCAAGCACCTGAACGCAGGGGCAAAGAAAGTTCTGATCACCGCTCCGGGCAAAAATGAAGATGGCACGTTCGTCGTCGGTGTGAATCATCACCAATATGATCACCACAAGCACAACATCATTAGTAACGCCAGTTGTACAACTAACTGCTTGGCTCCGATCGCAAAAGTGATCCACGAAAATTTTGGCATTATCAAAGGCACGATGACCACCACCCACAGCTACACTGGGGATCAGCGGATTCTTGATGCTAGCCATCGGGATTTGCGGCGGGCGCGGGCAGCAGCAGTGAACATCGTACCGACTTCGACAGGGGCAGCGAAAGCAGTGGCGCTGGTTCTGCCAGAACTGACCGGAAAGTTGAACGGGGTCGCGTTGCGGGTTCCGACTCCGAACGTATCGATGGTAGATCTTGTGGTAAACGTGGAGAAAAGCACGATCGCGGATCAGGTGAATGCAGTGCTGAAAGAAGCATCGGAAAATTCACTCAAAGGCATTCTGAAGTATTCCGAGTTGCCTTTAGTATCGAGCGATCACGCTGGAACTGATGAATCGTCGATCATTGACTCAGCTTTGACGATGGTGATGGGCGGTGACATGGTGAAGGTCATGGCTTGGTATGACAATGAGTGGGGCTATTCTCAGCGCGTGGTTGACCTGGCTGAAGTCGTCGCCGCGAATTGGGAAAAATAAGTCAAAAGGGTTTGATCTGAAGTCCTCGATCGTGCTTTGTGCGATCGAGGACTTTTGTCATGGAGCGCGATCAAAGATCAACCTGCTCGAAATTGTCTGCAACGCTCACCCTGGTCGTTCCTCTGCTGTCACTCTCGCTGAAGCGAATTCTTAACCCCAGCCAGGGGTGTTTTCTGTTTTGACGGCTCGAAAATAACAAACGAGCAAACCGCAGGTGCGCTCAGGTTTTCATCTTTTGCTTTTGTCAAAATGACAGAAGGGGCTGATACGGCTACGTTGCGGCGCGAACTCATCGGATATCGCCGGATGCAGTGGGAAAATGGCGTTTACTGGCGCGAACCTGAAAGTCAATGGCGAGGAGAATCAGTGCTTTGATCCTGGATGGTTGAGATATTCAGCGATCGCCTGACTCACAGGGTGATCTAGGATAAACCCCCTTGGTTTTTTCGCACAATTTGGATTGAAATTTGATAGTCTAATCCAATTAGTTCTTGGGAAATATTGGCGTGGATATTCAAATCGGCAGGGGCAAAACCGCTCGTAGAGCATATGGGTTCGATGAAATTGCGCTTTCTCCAGGACAGCGGACACTTGATCCAACACTGGCAGATACGCGCTGGACGATCGGCGGCATCGATCGCGAAATTCCGATCATTGCCAGTGCAATGGATGGCGTTGTTGATGTCGGCATGGCGGTGAAGCTCTCACAGATGGGAGCATTGGGCGTGTTGAATCTAGAAGGAATTCACACTCGTTACGACGATCCAAATCCGATTCTCGATCGCATTGCCTCAGTTGGAACAACCGAATTTGTGCCATTGATGCAAGAGCTTTATGCTCAACCGATCAAACCGGAACTGATCGAAAAACGGATTCAAGAGATCAAATCTCAAGGCGGAATCGTTGCGGTAAGTGCGACTCCGGCGGGAGCCGAGCGATTTGGACAAGTTGCAGCGAAAGCGGGAGCCGATTTGTTTTTTATCCAGGCTACCGTGGTCTCAACCGCTCATCTATCCCCCGAATCGATCGCGCCGCTAGATATCGCCAAATTCTGTCGTGAGATGCCAATCCCCGTGATTCTTGGCAATTGTGTCACTTATGAAGTCACCTTAGATTTGATGAAATCGGGAGCAGCGGCTGTGCTGGTTGGAATTGGACCGGGAGCAGCTTGTACCTCTAGAGGAGTCTTAGGAGTCGGTGTCCCTCAAGCTACCGCGGTAGCTGACTGCGCTGCTGCACGAGACGACTACCATCGCGAAACGGGGCGCTATGTGCCGGTGATTGCCGATGGGGGCTTAATTACAGGCGGCGATATCTGTAAATGTATTGCTTGTGGTGCAGATGCCGTGATGATCGGATCGCCGTTTGCGCGCGCCAAAGAGGCTCCTGGTCGGGGCTTTCATTGGGGCATGGCAACCCCTAGCCCAGTTTTACCCAGAGGAACCCGGATTCGAGTGGGAACGACTGGAACGTTGGAGCAAATTCTGCGCGGCCCTGCTCAATTAGATGATGGAACACACAATTTGCTGGGTGCATTGCAAACGAGCATGGGAACATTGGGTGCAAAAGACATTAAAGCAATGCAGCAAGTTGAAGTTGTGATTGCTCCTTCATTATTAACTGAAGGCAAGGTATACCAAAAAGCCCAACAGCTAGGGATGGGTAAGTAAATCAAACTTGTTTTCTTCTGCGATCGCACCTCCATCAATGGATGAATTACGATCGCAGAAGAATCTTTCGATCGAAGGGTTAAAACTTTCCTGCTGACTTGCAAGATTGCCTGGTAAAACCAAATCCGTCGTCTAGAATAGGAATAGCGGAGACGTATGTTTCCGTTCACTCCTCACACCACACTCCGCCTGGACTTCGGTTTAGGCGGTTCCTTCTTTTTAAACAAAATCGCAATCATTCGCCATCTCCGCAGGTTTGTATCTATTTATGTCCAGGCTGAGAATGAAACCGATCATTCTTGCTATGTTAGAATTTCGTCAAATGAAACATAGGCAAGGATTTTCAGGAATGTCAGCAACCGCACAAGTTACAGATTCTTCGTTTGACCAGGAAGTGCTTCAGAGTGAAGTCCCAGTACTCGTGGATTTCTGGGCACCCTGGTGTGGTCCCTGTCGGATGGTTGCGCCTGTCGTCGATGAGATTGCAGCGCAGTTTGAAGGCAAAGTCAAAGTGGTCAAACTCAATACCGATGAAAATCCCGGTGTCGCCAGCAAGTTTGGGATTCGCAGCATTCCGACGCTGATGATTTTCAAGGGCGGTCAGCGAGTCGATATGGTCGTGGGTGCAGTTCCTAAAACCACGCTCTCAAATACGCTAGAAAAACATCTTTAAGATTACGCTCCTGGATTCGTCCCGGTTTTAAATTCATTTGCGATCGCGCTGATAACGCTCTAGACCCAACATCCGGAGCGTTTTTCAGCGCGCTGACTTTTTGGGACACAGGCATCTCGTTTTGCCTAATCTCGCTAAAATAGAATGCCTTTGTGAGGAAGCCGTCCATGTCCATGAACTCGCCTGAGTTGTCCCAGCCGTCACGATCGACGGTGAATATTGATGTGTTGCGATCGACGCTGAACGAGCTAATTGATCAGTTACCGACGATGCAGCACGGCGCAATGATTGCTCAAGCCCTAGATTTAATTGCGCGAATTTCTGGAGGTGAGATCGACCGGCTCGATTGGAAAATCCTCAATGCGTCACTGCTTGATATGGAGCGAGCGTTTACGGTGTTTTATCCCTATCGTCATGTGCGAAAAATTGCCATTTTTGGATCAGCCCGGATCAAGTCCGATACAGAAGAATATCAGCTTGCTAAGAAGTTTGCCGAGTATGTGACGCAGCAAGGCTATATGGTGATCACTGGCGCAGGCGGCGGCATCATGGAAGCGGGCAACGAGGGAGCAGGGGCGGATAAATCATTTGGATTGAACATTCAGTTACCGTTTGAACAAGGCGCAAATTCTTTTATTCAAGGCGATCCTAAGCTGATTCCATTTAAATATTTCTTCACCCGCAAGGTGTTTTTTCTCAAAGAAAGCGATGCCTTAGCGCTGTTTCCGGGTGGATTCGGGACACAGGATGAAGCCTTTGAATGTTTGACGCTGACCCAAACCGGGAAATCGGCTCCTGTGCCATTGGTGCTGATCGATAAACCGGGTGGACGGTATTGGGACGATTGGGCAGAGTACATCGATAAACAGTTGATGAAACGCGGTTTGATTGGTGCCGACGATCCGAGCTTGTACACGATTACCGATGACTTAGATGTGGCGTATGCGGCGATCGCGAATTTCTATACGGTGTATCACTCTAGCCGCTATGCCAATGGTCAGTTAGTTTTGCGACTGAAAACGGAACTGAGCGATCGAGCGGTGGCGGAATTAAACGATCGCTTCAAAGAGATTCTCGTGACAGGCAGAATCGAGAAAACCAAACCGCTGCCTCAAGAAGAACAGGACGAAACGTATGATTTACCGCGGTTGGCGCTGCACTTCAATCAACGCGATTTAGGCAAGCTGTATCAACTAATTGCGGCAATCAATCAGTTGGGCAATCCGTCGCCTGAAGTGTCGGCACATCCAGAACGCAAGTGAAAGTGGAGAACTCGATCACGGCTGCGGCTGAAACTTAGATCGAACCCTCTACGGCTCACCCTCTAATGCTCACATGGTCGTGGCGTTACTTGATGCAGAGGAACGAGCGTGGGAGGCTTGGGGTTCTACAGCGTTTCGAGAAAGGGCAAAAATGGCTGGACTTGAGCCAGATGAAGAGTGATGAGGGTGTTTGAGGGGCACCGATCGATACCCCTCGATCGATTAGCTCAACACCCAATCGACCAGCAATCGAACGCCGTAACCCGTTGCGCCTGCACTGTTGTAGCCGTTGTCTTTATCTGCCCAAACTGGACCTGCCACATCTAAATGCGCCCAGGGCGTTTCTTTGACATACTGCTTCAAAAATAGCGCTGCGGAAATGGCTCCCCCTGCACGAGCGCCCGTGTTTTTCATGTCTGCAATGCCCGATTTCATGCTTTCAAAATACTTTTCTTCCATCGGCATCCGCCAGAGTTTTTCACCCGCTTTTTCGCTGGCTTGCATCAGTTGATTGGCAAGATCATCATTTGGACTCCACAAGCCTGCAATGTTGTCGCCGAGTGCAACCACGCACGCTCCGGTGAGAGTAGCAAGATCGACGATCGCATCGACTTCCAATTTTTCGGTATAGACCAGCGCGTCCGCTAGGGTCAATCGTCCTTCGGCATCGGTGTTGTTGATTTCGATCGTTTTGCCATTTGAGGCGGTAAGAATATCACCAGGATGAATCGCTCGACCGCTGATCATATTCTCGGTGACAGCGCTGATGAAATGCACTTCGACATCCGGTTTAAGCTGGGCGATCGCTTTAATCGCTCCGAAGGTCGCGCCTGCTCCACCCATATCGGTTTTCATCATTTCGATGCCGCTTCCTGCGCCTTTGATGTTTAAGCCGCCGGAGTCGAAGGTTAAACCTTTGCCGATGATCGCCAGTTTTTTGCGCGGGGTTCCTTGCGGTCGATACGTGACGTGAATGAATTTCGGAGGCAGATCGGACGCTTGAGCGACTCCGAGAAATGCCCCCATTCCCAGTTTTTCACAGTCTGCTTTTTCAAGAATTTGAATGTCTAAACCGTATTCGTTGGCGATCGCCAGTGCCGTTTCTGCCATCGTAATCGGCGTGACATAGTTCGCGGGAGCCGCCACCAGTTCACGCGCTAAGAACACGCCCGAACAGATTTGGCGCGCTTTTGCGATCGCGCTTTCTTGTCCTGCTAAACCGAGAAGGTCGATCGATTCAATCTGTGGACTGTCATCAGGTTCTGACTTAAAGCGGCGATCTTTGTAGAGCGACAGTTCAATGCCTTCGGCGATCGCCTGAGTCGTCGCAGCGGGGTCGGTGTTCCAGATTGGGAAGCTGACACCGAGCGTTTTGCAGCGTTCCCGTTTGGCTAACTTTGCCATTGCCGCGCTCGATCGGCGCAGAGATTCCAAATCAAAGCTCTCTAATTTACCGAGTCCGACAACCATCAATTTACGAATGGGACTGCCTGCAATGCGGGTCGATGCAGTGCTTCCTAGTTTGCCTTTAAACTCGAATTCTGTGATTAACTCGGAGAGCGCGCCGGACATTTTTTGATCCAATGCTGCCACGTCTCCAGCAAGTTCTGCGCCTTCAAACAGACCGATCGCCAAACCATCTGCTGACCAATCCAACAGCGAAGTTCCTGTAACTTTTAAGTTCATGCCAATCTATTCCTTTCATGGGTTCTAAAGTCTGACTTCCAGTATCGATCAAAACGCTCGACACCGTAGCGCCGTGTTTGATTTGAAACTTGGTTTCTATTTATTCTTCAGAATTATTCAATCTTTGCTATAACTGCTGAGAGTGTCTGTTGCCCTTTCTCTGGAAGATTTTGAATGCTAAAGCAACTGTTCAAGGAACGGAAGTTTTGGTTGATGTTCGCGACGGGAGCCGGGGCGATCGGCTTGGTGGCGGGTGCCTTACTGCCGATCGAAAAGCTCAGAGAAGTCTCACAAATGCCATCGGGCGTTGTCGGGTCACTTCAGTCGTTGAATTCTTCGCAGTCGGGTGGGATTGGTGCGCCAAGTTCAGTGATGAGTCCGCTGGTGGCGCAATCTCCTACAGTCCGCACCGCAGCCCTGAAGCAAGTCGCTGAAAGCGCGAATTCGACATTAGAGCGCGATCGCGCCCGTTATCTTTTAGCCACCGATCTGATCGCCCAAAATCAAGGCGAAAAAGCGCTAGAGCCACTCAAAGATTTAGAAAAAAGCTATGCAGTCTTAGCGCCCCAAATTTTGGTGAAACGCGCCCAGGCGGATGAGATGGCAGGCAAGCAGAAAGAAGCGATCGAAACTTGGCAAGAAGTTGTGAAACAGTTTCCCAAAGATCCTGCAACCGCCGAAGCCCTGTTTGCTTTAGGGCGCAAAAACCCTCAGTACTTTGATCAACTTCTGACGCAATTCCCTTCGCATCCAAGAGCGATCGAGATTGCCAAAACTCGCCTCAAACAAAACCCGAAACAGCTTCCTTTGTTGTTGATTGTGGCTCGATATGGCACTAGCACCGAAGGCTACACCGATCTAATGGATAAATTGGTGGCGCAGTACAGCAAACAGCTACAGCCGCAAGACTGGGACGCGATCGCGTTTGGCTATTGGGAAAACCAAGTTTACGATAAAGGTGCGATCGCTTATTCTCGCGCTCCGCAAACGGCATTAACTGCTTATCGATCGGCGCGGGGACTGCATTTGAGCGGCAAACCTGGCAGTGTCGAACGCTATCGCCAAATGGTGCAGCAGTTTCCGCAATCTCCAGAGGCGGGGCTAGCCCTGACGCGACTCGCAGCTTTAGCCACAACGCCGCAAACTGCGATCGCCTATCTCGATCAAGTGATTCAGAACTTTCCCGATCGTGCCCCCGATGCGCTGGTCGAAAAGTCGAAACTGCTCGACAAGCTGAACAGCGGTAAAACAGCGACTGTTCTGCGACAGTTAGTTTTAACAGAGTATTCAAAGTCAGATGCCGCCGCAGAACTGCGCTGGAACTATGCTCAAGAAAGTGCGAAAGCTGGAAATATTAAGCTTGCTAGGCAGTGGGCGGAACCTGTCTTAGCCAACAACCCGATGAGCGAAATTGCGCCTGAAGCGGGATTCTGGGCAGGAAAATGGGCGCAAACGATCGGAGACACTGCCCCAGCCGCAAAGCTATTTCAGCAAGTTCTAAGTCAGCATCCAGAGTCTTACTATGCTTGGCGATCGGCAGCAATCCTCGGCTGGAATGTGGGTGATTTTAGCACCGTTCGATCGATGAATCCCCAAGTGCAGAAACCCGTTTCTCGCGTAGAATTGCCCGCTGGCTCACCTGCATTAAAAGAACTGTATCAACTCGGTCAAGAGCGCGATGCTTGGTCACGATGGCAGGTTGAATTTCAAAACCGAGTGCAGCCGTCGATCGCGGAACAGTTCACGGACGGTGTGATGCGGTTAGGCGTAGGTCAGAATCTGGACGGGCTGTATATGATTGCGAATTTGCGCGATCGAGAAGCTCCCCAAGACCGAGCGCAGTATCAACAGTTGAGCAAGCAAATTGGCTACTGGCAAGCGCTTTATCCGTTTCCGTATGTGGACACGATCGAGAACTGGTCACAACAGCGGCAGCTTAATCCAATGTTAGTGACAGCGCTGATTCGCCAAGAATCCCGCTTCCAACCCGACATCAAATCGGCTGTGGGCGCAGTCGGATTGATGCAGGTGATGCCAGAGACGGGCGAATTTATTGCAAGCAAAATCAAAGTAAAAGAATTTAAGCTGGCTGATCCAGCAACGAACATTCAGTTTGGAACTTGGTATCTGGATCATACGCATTTGGAATATGACAATAATTCGATGTTGGCGGTTGCAAGCTACAATGCTGGACCTGGAGCGGTTGCAGGCTGGTTGAGCAAAGCTAAAACGCAAGATCCAGATGTGTTTGTCGAAACTATTCCTTATCCTGAAACCAAAGGCTATGTGAAATCTGTCTTGGGTAACTATTGGAACTACTTGAGGCTTTACAATCCGGAAGTTTCACAGCGGGTTGCTCAAATAGCAGATGCTCATCCGACTGGAAATTAGAGTGCAGTTGCGGTTGACGACCGAGAAGGTGTAAGGTTGCTTCGATTCTTCTAGTTGCTTTGTCCCGTTCTCGTTCCTAGCGATTGAACTGTCCCCTTAAGGTAGATTGCTATCGATCGAAAAGGATGGGCAAGCCTAAGCACTGGGCGATTGATTCAATACCCGCGGTTGAATGCACTTGGCGATACAGTTGCTGAATGGTTGTTCGTTGCCTGTAGAGTGGAGCAACATCAACTCATTTAACTTGTGATAGTATCTTTCGACCTTAGTATAAAAGACTAACAGTATAAAAGGATAACATTCAGATGATTACGGTTCACCACCTCAATAATTCTCGCTCCCAGCGTATCTTGTGGCTACTTGAGGAGTTGGAGTTGGAATACGACATCAAATGCTATGAGCGTGATCCTAAAACAATGCTTGCACCCGCATCATTACGCCAAGTGCATCCGTTGGGTAAGTCTCCGGTCATCACAGATGGCAATCTGACACTCGCGGAGTCTGGCGCGATCGTGGAGTATCTGGTCGATCGCTACGGACAGGGACGGTTTGCCCCTTCACCGGGATCACCGGAGCGGTTGCGTTACACCTACTGGCTGCACTATGCGGAAGGATCAGCGATGCCGCCTCTACTGCTCAAACTCGTGTTCGATCGCATCGAGCAACAACCTCTGCCGTTTTTTGTGAAACCGATCGCCAACAGGATTACGAGCCAAACGAAGCAGACGTTCATTCTGCCGCAGATTCAGCAGCACCTCACTTATTTGGAGGCAGAACTGGAAAAAAGCCTTTGGTTTGTCGGAGATGAATTCACTGCTGCCGATATTCAGATGAGTTTTCCGATCGAAGTAGCCGTGGCGCGAGGTGGGTTGGATGCGAGTTATCCAAAGCTAATGCAGTTTTGCGATCGGATTCACTCGCGCCCAGCCTATCAACGCGCTTTAGAGCGAGGAGGTGCTTATGAGCTAGGGTAATCGACCCAACCGAAAACGAATTGATAGGATAGTCAAGCGGTTTACAGATGCGGGTTCATGGCTCAAACGGTAGTAGTAAAAATCGGGACTTCTAGCTTGACTCAGCCCGACTCGGCAAAACTGGCGCTTTCGACGATCGCGGCTTTGGTCGAGGTTCTCAGCCAGCTTCGACAACAGGGACATCGCGTAGTGTTAGTGTCGTCGGGAGCAGTGGGAGTTGGCTGTGCGCGATTGGGATTGGTCGAGCGTCCCCGATCGATCGCGCTAAAACAAGCCGTTGCTGCGGTGGGTCAAGGGCGATTGATGCGGATTTATGATGATTTTTTCACCGCATTACAGCAGCCGATCGCGCAAGTACTACTGACTCGCGGCGATTTGGTACAGCGAAATCGATATATCAATGTGCTGCGTACCTTTCAGGAACTGTTGAATTTAGGCGTGATTCCGATCGTCAATGAAAACGATACGGTTTCAGTAGATGAACTGAAATTTGGAGATAACGATACGCTGTCTGCATTGGTCGCAAGTGTCGTCGATGCCAATTGGCTATTTTTGCTGACCGATGTCGATCGCTTATATTCTGCCGATCCGCGCCACAATCCAAATGCTCAACCGATTACGATCGTCAAACACATTGACGAACTTTCAGAGGTGCAAACCGGAAGTTCTGGAACGCAATGGGGCACAGGTGGCATGGTGACAAAAATTCAGGCGGCTCGAATTGCAACCGGGGCAGGCGTAAGAACGGTGATTACTCAGGGGCGATCGCCGCAGAATTTGCTCAAAATCTTAGCAGGTGAACTGATC
>DATJEM010000153.1:0-6529 GCA_035496615.1 Leptolyngbya sp. | reverse complement strand
CCTCTAGGTTTGGGATGGCTATAAGTTATTTACGATCTAAGTAATTTACGAAAAGCGATCTACGAACGGTTCTCTTTGATGTAAGGAATTCCTAATGCCGCAGGTGCATCATTCTGGCTTCTTCGTAATAGTGCGATCAGCGTCAACACATAAGGAAGCATCAGCAAAAATTCGTAAGGTAGCTGCTTTGATCCCAGCGCTTGAATTCGGTATTGTAGTGCGTCAGCGACTCCAAATAACAATGCGCCCCAGAGTGCCAACCCTGGTCGCCAGCGGGCGAAAAAGACGATCGCGATCGCAATCCAACCTCGACCCGCCGTAATTCCTATGGTAAAGAGTCGCAATTGTACAACGGTCAACACTGCGCCTCCCAATCCCGCGAGTGCAGAGCCGATGATCACCGCAAGATAGCGAATGCGATCGACCTTCACTCCGGATGTATCTGCCGCTGCCGGATTTTCACCGACTGCTCTGAGAGAAAGCCCCGCCTTGGTGCGAAATAGGAAAAACCAACAAACATACACGCATAAGGCTGTGAGATAGACGATCGCAGTTTGATCAAACAGCACTTCACCCACGATCGGGAGGGTGGAGAGTCCTGGAATTTTCCAGTTTTCTAGCCCTGTCACTCGCGCTCCTGACAGTCCCGGTTGCGATCGAAAAAAGTAAGCCGTCAAGCCTTGCCCAAACAGAACGAGTGTTACCCCTGTAACCACTTGATCTGCTCTCAAACTCACGGTCAAGACTGCCATGAGCAATCCCATCAATGCTCCACCGAGAAATCCTGCACCTAACCCGCTCCAAGCCGCCAAACTCGCGCTTCCAGTCGCTTGTTCTAGGCTGGCAGCCGCCCAAAATCCCGCCAATCCTCCCACCAGCATGACCCCTTCTAGCCCCAGGTTCATTACACCCGATCGCTCGGTGATGATTTCGCCTAAGACTGCCAACAGAACTGGAACTGCTAACCGAATGCCAGCCGTCAACAATGCAATCAAAAAACTCCAGGTTAGAACTTGTTCCCAGGGCATCACAACCTCGCTTATCTATTCCCGATCAACGACTTGCCAACGCAGAACCCGCCAGCACAAACAGCACAACGAGTGCCTGAATCACTTGAGCGGCGGACGCTGGAATTTGTAAGGTGACATTGAGCGACTGCGCTCCCACCATCAAGGCTGAGAATAGCACGGCGGCAATCAATACCTTGAGCGGCTGAAGTTGACCCAGTAACGCAACCAAGATGCCGCTAAATCCATAGCTATCTGAAATCTCACTCTTTAATCGAGCGTAGGTATAGCTCACTTCGATGATGCCTGCAAGTCCAGCCAGACCGCCGCTCATCATCAAAGCGATTAAAATACTCTGACTGGTATTGATGCCGACACTGCGAGCTACACTCAGCCGCGATCCGACTACGCGAAGCTGAAACCCTAAGGGTGTCTGCCACAACAGCACAGAGACTCCAACGACTAGCAGGAGCGCGATCGCCATTCCCCAATGCAGCCGGGTTCCAAACAATCCTGGGATCTGAGCATTGATACTAAAAGAGGCTGACTCAGGTAAAAAGCCATCGGGCTGTCTGAGTGGAACTCGCGCCGCATACTGAACAATCAAAATACCAATGTAGTTCAGCATCAATGTGCAAATAATCAAGTTTGCGCCCCGCAGAAGGTGAAACAATCCCGCGATCGCGCTCCACAAAGCTCCTCCTAAAGTTCCAGTGGCTAACATCAATGGGATCAACACTCCCACAGGCAGATCGGGAAAGGTGAGCGCGACTCCGCTGCCACACAAAGCGCCAATATAGTATTGTCCTTCGGCTCCAATGTTCCAGACCCGACAGCGAAACGCGATCGTCATTCCCAATCCAACAATCAGGAGCGGCGTTGCTTTCAGAAGCGTTTCGGTGATCTGACGAGATCCGCCGAATGCCCCCTCAAGCATCACCTGGTAAGCTTGTAATGGATTTGCGCCGCTCAACTGAAGGAGAATTCCACTCAATAGCAGCGCGAGAATTGCACCGAGAATAGGAGCGAACGGCTTCAGTCGCAGCAAAATCGAGGACTGTGAGCGGGTAGAACTAGGATTGAGCAAAAGTTCCTCCTTGCTTTCCTGCCATCCGTAAGCCCAAATCGTCAAGGTTGGCTGACTGAGCTTCGATCACCTCTACGATCGCGCCTTCATAAAGCACCGCAATGCGATCGCTCAGTTTCAAAATTTCATCTAGCTCTGTAGAAATCAACAACACAGCAACGCCTGCCGCTCGTCGTGCTAGAAGCTGGGTGTGTACAAATTCAGTCGCTCCAATGTCGAGTCCCCGCGTCGGTTGGGCAGCGAGTAAAACTTGATGGTCTCGGCTCAGTTCACGCGCAAACACTACTTTCTGAGCGTTTCCACCTGAAAGCTTTCCGACCTGCATTTTCACAGAAGCCGCCCGAATCAAAAAACGCTGCACTAAATCAGTTGCAAATTTGAAAATGTAATTCCAACGCAGCAATCCTTTGTGTTGATAGCGCGGTGATTGAATGTCTTTCAAAATCAGATTTTCCGCGATCGAGAATTCAGTCAGCAATCCCATTGCATAGCGATCGGAGGGAACATGAGCCAGATTGCCCGCGATTTGAATCTCTCCTTGTTTGAGCGATCGCAGTTGAGCGATCGCTTCTTCGAGTTCCCGTTGTCCATTTCCATCGACCCCAGCAATTCCGACAATCTCGCCTTGATGAACAGTTAAATCAATTCCTCTCAGCGCCGGAAACCCTCGATCGCCCATCACCCAGAGATTCTTTAAGGTTAGTCCTGGGGTTTGAGATCGCAGTGAAACCGTTGAACCTCGGTTTTGAGCAGAAACAAGCTCTCGACCCATCATTAACTGTGCAAGTTCGCGCTCCGTACAGTCTTGAACGACCCGCGTTCCGACTGCTTGCCCATCGCGTAGCACCGTTACTCGATCGCACAGTGCCATCACCTCATTCAGCTTATGCGAAATGAACACGATCGAAGTGCCCTGAGTGGCTAATTTTCTCAAGGTTGCGAGCAGATCTTGAGCTTCTTGGGGGGTCAGAACTGCCGTCGGCTCATCCAAAATTAGCATCTTCGCATTGCGGTAGAGCGCTTTTAGAATCTCAACTCGCTGCTGCTCTCCGACGGAGAGTTGCCAAATTCGGGCGGCGGGATTTATCTTCAATCCGTAGTGGTTTGCGAGTTTCTGCAATCGTGGATAAAGGCGCTTGGGAGATTCTTGTAACCATTGATTGGACGACTGACCCAAAACAATGTTTTCTGCCACTGTGAAAGAGTCAACTAACCTAAAATGCTGGTGAACCATGCCAATTCCAGCGGCGATCGCATCTCTCGCCGATCGAAATTTTACAGGTTGTCCCTGCACCCGGATCTCTCCTTGATCCGGCGCATAGAATCCGCAGAGAATGTTCATTAATGTGGTTTTTCCCGCCCCATTTTCGCCTAGCAAAGCGTGGATCTCACCCGTCTTGACCTGAAAATCGATCGCATGATTCGCGATTATGCCCTGAAATTGTTTCGTAATGCCGATCATTTCGATCGCGATACGATTTCCTGAATTTGCGCCAGAAAGCATGACTGCACCCTGAATAAATTAGCCAACAGAGCACAACTCGAAAAAAGGTTCTCTGCTGTTGATTGGGTTCTGAATTCGGTTTTAGCTTACTTCGGCACAAACGGAACTTTGAGTTCACCCGAAGCAATCTTGGCGCGAGCATCTTCGATCGTTTTGAGTTGATCGCTCGTGAGCTTGTCTTTGAACGCTGGATTTACTTCTACTTGCACGACTCCTTGGGCAACTCCCATCTTGTAAAACTGATTGGCGAATGTTTTCGATCGAGTATCCTCAATCATCTTGGCGAACAAAGGTTTAATGTTCCAAATCAAATTCGATGCCACCACTTTTGGCTCGATCGAGGACATATCTCCGACATAGCTCGTCGCCATTCCCCCTTTGGTTTTCGCTGCTTCAAACTCTCCCAAAGCCGGACCTAGACCGCATCCAATCCAAAAATCAACCCCAGTTTCCGCCTGAGACAATGCCGCCTCTTTCGCTTTTGCGACATCGTACCAGTCGCCCACCGCCGCATTGGTCAAGGTTACATCGGGTCGGACGGTCTTTGCGCCTGCTAGCATCGCTGCTCCCATGGCGTGACACACAGGAATATCGAAGCCAGACAGCGCCCCGAGTTTTCCGGTTTTCGACAATCTAGCGCCAATCAGCCCGACCAAGTATGCTCCCTGATAGAAGGGTTGATCATAGTCCGCAACATTGGCTGCCGTTTTGTTGATTCCCCCTGCCCAGGCAAAATTAGTGTTCGGGAACTCTTTTGCAACTTTGAAAACCGCATCTCCGTAGTTAAAAGAATGTGCCACGATCGGGCTGTATCCCGCTTCTGCATATTGACGGAGGACGCGCTCGACGTTCGCCGGAGAGATCGATTCAGAGACAACCACATCAACTCCATCGGATTTTAGCGATTGTGCCGCTTCATAGGCTTTCTGATTCCAAGATCGGTCGGTCGGTGAACCGTCAATGATCAGCGCAATCCGAGCCGCTTTTCCGGCATCAGAACTTGTTGATGGGCTGACTGTTGCGCCGGGCGATTGGGAGGGTGATTGGGATGTCGGAGGTGTGGAGCTACAAGCATTAAACGCCAGAAAGGGAGCTGCCAGCGTCAGCAGGACGATGGACTTCTTCACCGATCGAAGAGATTGCCGTAAAGCCATAAACTTGGGTGCAGAAGCTTAAAGGGACTAAATTCGCCAGAGGGCTGATTTATTATTCCCTTTGACTTAGCGTTTGTAAAGAACTGACGAATTCCTGGCTAAATGTGAGTTCAAGACTGCAAAGCTCCGTAAGTGACTCCAAGCTGTTTGAGCCATTTGCGGTATGCCAAAGAAGCGCGATCGCTGGGCAAGTGAAACTCAATTTGCGAATCTAGCGGCAACCGCTTCGGGTTGTGTGATTCTAAGTTCGCCATATCTTGCAGAATGACCGTGTCTTGAAACGCGACAAGCTCTGCTTCGGAAATGTCATGAGCATAGTTCAATGCGCCCCACATCCAGCCGACGCATTCTTCTTCGGAAATCGGTGTGACGAAGTAGACCAAGCTCATTGTTTGTCTGTCTTCGCGTTGCTTCCGCAGTGCTACCACTAGCGGGCGCAATGTCCAATAGTCATACTTTGCGATGCCTCCAATGCCCGTACCGTCAGGATCAGGCTGCCAGATTTGAATATTTTTGAGAGAGATCCCGGTGTCGATCGCGGTGACTTCATAGTCTTCAATTACGGGTTGTGTAGGTTCTCCTAAAATTCCGTCGTGAACAAATGGAAGATGCGCCACATCTAAGAAGTTCTCGATCGCTCTGAGTCCACTACAGCGAAATCGATGTCCACCGCTAAGATAGGTGTGATAGTTCGGATCATGCCATTCTGGAAACGGCGCGACCTCTTCAGGCGGATTGCCTAATGAAACGAAGATCACCCCATACCGCTCTATGACTAGAAAAGATTTCGCGCAGGCTTGCTTGGGAGGGGTATAGTTTGGATGGGCTGGAACTTTTACACATTGCCCCGACCGATCAAAAGATAAACCATGATAGGGGCAAACTAAGGTATTCTCTACGATCGTTCCGCCTGAAAGCTTGACGCTGCGATGTGGACACCGATCGAGCCATGCCACAACATCGGTATTTTCTCCCCGCCATAGTACCAAATCTGTGTCAAACAGTCGCGCTGATTGAAGGGTTCCGGGTTTTAGTTCCGTTGATCGAATGATCGGATACCATTCATTCAGCAAAACAGAGTCCATCATTCAAGGTTCCCCAACTCTAAAATAGTTCAAATTAAGCTTAGGACAGTTTTGCTCAATGACGATCGCGCCTGCAAACTGATCATTGATTGCGAGTGTCTGCAGATGCCAATGCTGCGATCGCGACTCGACCGGAATGGTTTTCAGTTGAGTGTTCTCAATCTCTAGTTCTTTTAGCTTTGATAGCCCTGTTCCTGTTGCTTTTAGAAAGGCTTCCTTGCAAGTCCAGTAGTGAAAGAACAATGCAGGCTGAGATTGAATCACTTTTGCTTCAGCAGGCAAAAAAAATCGCTGCACTAACTGATCTAATTGCTCGACAGGTCGAACCTGCTCGATATCAATTCCGATCGACCGCTCGATCGTGACTGCATACAGCGCCAAATGCTGCGAATGCGCCAGATTAAACTGAATTCGAGCATCTTTTAGAAAAGGTTTTCCGTGCGAACCATAGCTAAATTCTAATCGACTCGGATCAGTGTTGAGATAGCGAGACAGCAGCGATCGCAAAAATCCCCGTCCGGCAATGAAGCGCCGTCGATGCTGCTCAAACTTGAAGCGATCAGCTCTCGATCGTTCATCAATTGATAAAATTGCAGAATTGAGCACGATCGCATCTAAGTTCACTTGCCAAATGTGAACGTCTGAATCATCCAGCTTGAAGCAATCAGGGGGGTTCTGCCATTTCATGCGGG
>DATJEM010000152.1:0-3329 GCA_035496615.1 Leptolyngbya sp. | reverse complement strand
CAGCAGAAGTTATCTCGTAAAGTCAAAGGCTCAAATCGGCGCAAGAAGGCACGTCGCATCGTGGCAGGGGTTCACGAAAGAATTGCGAACGTGAGAAAAGACTTTCTGCACAAGTTATCGCGCAAAATGGTCAACGAAAATCAAGTGATCTGCGTGGAAAACTTAGCCGTGAAGAACATGGTGAAAAATCACAACTTGGCAAAAGCGATTAGCGATGCCAGTTGGTCAGAATTCACTCGGCAACTGAAATATAAAGCAGGGAATGGCGGCAAGATCTACCAAGAAGTTGATCGATTCTTTCCGTCATCCAAGACCTGCTCTGTCTGCCTCAATCGAGTGGGAAGCCTAGCATTAGAGGTTCGGTCATGGCAGTGCGAAAACTGCAAGACAAAGCATGACCGGGACGTGAATGCAGCCATCAACATTCGGGATGAAGGCTTACGAATCTTGGCGTTAGGAACTCGCGCTGCTGCCAATGGAGGGAAGGTAAGTCCGAAGGTTGGACGTAAAAAATCCGTATCTAAGGCGCTTCCCAGTGAAATTGGAAGCCCCATCCCTCTATAGGGTGGGGTAGTTCACTGACAAGTTCTAGATAACCAGTCATCGATGAATAGTCATAAAGGAACTTCCTGAATTTCTGCCAACGTCAGGGGGGATTCAGACGGTTCTGATTGACTCGATCGCTGACATCGAATTGCAAACCCACACGCTCCACAGTCTGCCGTTGCGGGAACTTGAGGAAAAAACTCGCCTTTGGTTTCATATCGATCGAGCCACTCACTCAATTGCTTCAGCGATCGGTTCAAGCTCTGCCGCGTTTCTTCATGCTGTTTCGCACTATAGGGAAGCTTCAAACTCTGCGGCGTTTCTCGTTCTCCTTTCGCTTGAAAAAACCAATAGGTCATCGAAATCTGCTCTGGTGCAAAATCGCTCGTTTCAGCCAGCACAAACGGATAGAGCCGAGATTGCCAGCTTTGAGATAAACAAATAGCTCCGCCATGCTGAGAAGCAGCGCTCTTCAACGGCTTTGGATAAGTCTTCCAATCGAGAATCTGCGCCTCTTGCTCGGTCAAAATCAGCAAATCGTACACGACTGTCAAAATATAACCGCGAAATTCCAGCATTCTCAGATGTTCGCTGGCTCGAAAAAGCGGATGATCAATTTGCAAAATCTGCGGAGCGGCAGTGATAAACGCATGAAACCACTGGCGCAGTTGCGGATCTGCTTGCAAAAAAGGCTCGATCGGTAAACCCATCTCCCACTGCTGCATCAACGCATGAAACCGACTCCCCGCCAACAGCCGCTCTTGCTGCTCTGGTGAATTCGGTGATCCCAACTGCTCTAAATAGGTGTGCTGAAATTTGCGCGGACAGAGTTCAAGTAGATTGAGATGTCCTTGAGAAAGTCGCATAGCTTAATTCTTGGTTAAAACGAACACACTCCCTTCGTTACCGCGCCCGATCCGGAGATCCGCATCAAGATAGGTAATATCCAGCCAACCTTGCTGCTCCCGGTTCTCGATATTGAAATCGATCGCGGCAAATCTCTTTTCAGAATCTAGCTGCTGAATCAAATGAGCAGGCGACTGATACTCGATTAACCGCTGTAGCCCGATCAGCGATCGTTCAAACTTCACCGCAACCCTCTGTTCACTCAACGGGCGAAACTGCGCCACCACGGACACAATCCCCTCTAAAAAAGGCACTCCCGAAACCTCCGCAATGTTATAAAGTTTTGCTTCCGGGGCGCGAATACATTGGTACACCTGCCCCAAATTGAGAAACGGAAACTGATCGATACCGAGAATGCCGCGACTCGTCGTATACAGCAATCTCCAATCGCCATCTAATAAGTTAATCGCTTCAAACGGTCGTGGAGTCGGATTGTGATCTTCGAGTTGGGCGATCGCGGATAGAATCCCTTGTTTTTCAGCCTCATTTGCCAGAATGCCGCGATTTTTTCCCGCGATCGCTTCAAGTAAAGCCGCTTTCCCGATCATGGTACGCTCCTGGAGTAAACAGAATTGATCGTAACGCGCTCTATAAAGCTGTTCCAGTCTAAAAAACATTCTTAAATTACCGCTCGATCGATCTTGAGAAAAAAAGTGCTTGACATTTTCAGAAAACCAGACAAAATACGGTGAATCTAAGACTAAATTCCTGGGGTTTGCCCATTTGTTGATCCTTTGTCTAGTCGCTGCAAAATCAATCTTGCAGAAATGTTGCAGATGTATCCTCAAGTGGTACACTCTGGGTGTTTTAGTCGATCTAAGATAAAGGTAGCTTTCTACTGCTGGAGTCACAAACGCTGAATGATTTACAATCCCTCTTTACGTCAAGAAACTCGAACTCAACGTGCTGCCATTATTCCAATGCAGCAAGAGTCGTCGATTCTCGACTGGCTCGAAAGTTCCGGTCGCCTGCTCGCACGGGACAATGCTGATTTCGACTACCTCGATGATGAGGAAGAAATCAATGAACTGATGGAAAACGACACCGTTGCCTATGATGCCGACGATGACGATGACGAGATTGAAGTAGAAGATTAGACGATGCGGGACTAGGTTCTAACGAGAATCTAGTCATTGGATTTTACGTGGTGTAGTGTGCGGAGTGAAGTGAAAGATCTGTGGACGCAAAACTTTTTACAGGAAGAGCCTTAAATTTTTCAGGAACGCGGTTGTTTCTGTTACTAACGATCGGCATGACGATCGCCGCGATCGCCCTCGATCAGTTTAGCGGTCGGGTTTGGAGTCAGAGTGCATCCCTGACGCTGCCGATGTGGACGAGCGGATTAGCGACCGCAGGCGTTGGTTTCTGGGCAGTTCCGTTTCTCAAAGCTTTGAAAGCGGGGCAAATCATTCGAGAAGATGGGCCGCAATCGCATCTGAAGAAAGCAGGAACTCCGACGATGGGAGGCGCTTTCTTTGTTCCTGTGGCAGTGGCGATCGGACTGATTCTTTCTGGATTTTCAAGCAGTGTGATTGCGGTTTCCGCCCTTACTCTGTCGTATGCGGCGATCGGTTTTATTGACGATTGGCAAATCATTCGTCGCAAATCGAACAAGGGCATTTCACCCAAAATGAAATTGGGGCTGCAAATCTTTTTCGCGGTTGCTTTTTGCGTGTGGTTAATGGTCACAAATTCTGGCTTGACCAATGTGGCGCTTCCCTTTGGGCTAGTGTTGCCGCTGGGCGCGCTGTTCTGGGTTTTAGCAGGCTTTGTCTTAGTGGCAGAAAGCAATGCGACCAACCTAACCGATGGAATGGATGGACTAGCGGGGGGAACGGTGGCGATCGCGCTGCTCGGTTTGGGTGCCTTGATTGCTC
>DATJEM010000151.1:0-4875 GCA_035496615.1 Leptolyngbya sp. | reverse complement strand
CTTGACAGAACGGGGGTTCAAGGTTGAGATAGAAGAACGCGAATCCACGCACAAACCGAAAGTTGTCTTTCGCGAATCAGAAGACGATCGCTACTTTGTTTTTGATCGATCGGCTGAAAATCTCGCTCAGGCTTTGCAGCGTCAACCAGACCGCACCCCTGGAGGTCGGGCAATGCTAGAGTTTGACCGAACTGGGTACAAGCAGATTCAACAGCAGTATGGAGATTCGCTCGATATCTCAACAAAGCAACTAAAGCTCGAAGCGACGATCGCAACCTACGAAGGGCATCACGGTAGAGGCGGAGTCATTACCGGCGCGATCGCTTCAGAAGTGGCTGGACAAATGGGGCTACAAACCGGTTGGACTCGCATCAGTGCTGCGGGTTCCTCAATGCCGAAACTGAGCTTGACCGAGGAGCAGCTTGAACCGGCTGCTCGGCTGCTGCAAGACCAAGGCTATCAAGTTGAAATCAAAGCGCTGGATTTTTCAAAAGTGGCGAACGTAAGTCTCTTTAATGATGGCTCAATTCGCCTGTTTGGAACTCCGGCTGAAGACATCGCTTCAGCCCTCAACTTACCGATCGAGCAAACTCGCCAGAACACTCCAATGCTGCGCGTGGATGCCGCACAGCGAGAAACAGCCCTTGAGACTTTGAAGAATGCAGGCTACGAAATCAGAGATTCACAGTATCAGCCTTCAAGCAATCCAGCACCAGCGACTTCTCGTCCCACGTCAAAACCAGAGCTAAACTCATCGCCAAAAGCAGATTCAGCAGAAAACTCAGCGGGGGATTCAACCGCAAACTCAGTGGACACGCTCAGACGGTTACTGGGAGAGAGCGTTAGTCAGCTTGTACAGTATTTTCAAACCTCACAGCTTTCAGAAATTAAGCAGACCGACAGTGGAATCACAGTGCAGTTTGACGGTCGAGCTTTGACTGGACAAACTCCGCAAGGTCAGGTGCTTTCGGCATCGCTGGAAACCCGAAAGATTCAATCAAACTTTACCGAGGCGGCTACACATCATCTCGCTCGATTAGCCAGAGATACTCAGCAAGTCGTCCAGTCTGCTCAGGCAGATAGAGCGGCTAGAGAACTGGGTTGACGCAACATCATTTAGCAAGACTGAAATCAACCAAACACGATCGATCAAGCGTGAAGCTTACTGTTCCCAAACTCATCACAAACACTAGCACGAGGAAATCTTATGGCTCCTAACGTAACCAGACGCAAGCTTCTGATCATCGAAGCGCCAGGAAAACTAAAAAAACTGAGAGCAATTCTTGGCTCTGAGTATGAAGTTCGTGCGAGCGGCGGACATATTCGTGAACTCGCGAACGATGATGCGGAATCATTGGGGTTTGAATTTATCCACGATCGCGTTCACTGCCGCTGGTCGCCGCGTGATCCAAAAGCAAAATCCACGATCGCGGATCTAAAGTCGGCAGTCAAGCAAGCGTCTACCGTGATTCTTGCCACGGATGAAGACCGCGAAGGCGAAACGATCGCGTGGCACTTAGCTCAAGCGTTGAATTTGAAAGATCCAAAGCGCATTACTTATCGAGAGATTACTGAATCCGCTGTCAGAACTGCGATCGCGAATCCGCGCTTGATCGACCAAAATCTAGTAAACGCAGGAATTTGTCGATCGGTTCTCGATAAGCTTGTGGGATATCGAGGATCGCCCTTGTTGTGGAAATTAAATGCCGGAGCGAAATCAGTCGGGCGGGTTCAATCGGCTGCGTTGCACTTGATCGTGGAGCGTGAGCAAAAAATTACTGACTTTAATCCGCAAGACTATTGGAATGTCTTTGTTCATTACGCTGAAGGATTCCGAGCCTATTACGCTCAGTCTCAGTCAAATCCTGAAGTTGAGCAGAATGATGATGCCGCCGATCCAAGCGATCGTCAAGAGTCCGAGTCGGATCAAATCACGTCTCGCCGCGAAGCGGATCGGTTAGTGTTGATCGCGCAATCTCAACCGCATCAAGGGCGTTCGATCGAAGGGAAAACGGTGACGCGCACGCCTCCGGCTGCGTTCACGACTTCGACACTTCAACAGGCAGCCGGAGCCAAACTGAAACTCTCACTAGCGCGCACGATGGAGTTAGCACAGAAGTTGTACGAGCAGGGGCACATCACGTACCACCGCACCGATGCCACTTTTTTGAGTTCTGAATTTTGCGAATTGGTACGGCAATGGCTGGCTATTCATGATGCTGAAAATCTACCGCAAAAAACGACGCAGCACCGTTCGAGTAAAAATGCCCAAGAAGCGCATGAGGCAATTCGTCCAACTCATATTAATCGTAGTTCTGCTGCACTTCAAGCAGAACTACGATTAATATGAGTTTGCTTTGTACATCTTGATTTGGCAACGCACGATCGCGTCGCTCTCTGCCCCGGCTCAAATTCGTCAAACCCGAATCATCACACAATCGGGCGAGGCGCTGTGGCTTGCTAAAGGTCAAGTTGTAGAACTTGAGGGTTTTGCAAAATATTGGCGCTCTCTGGGAGCGGACGCGGAATTACCCCTGCTGAGTCAGAATCAACCGCTTCAGCTTCAGACCGCAGCGCATGAGCAGAAACGAACGCAGCCGCCGCCTCGATATAGTGAAGCGCAACTGGTTCAAATCATGGAGCGACGCGGCATTGGTCGCCCGTCCACGTATGCCCCGACGATTCAAACGCTCAAAGCTCGGCAGTATATTGGGGTGATCAAAAGTAAAGTGCAACCCACCGAGTTAGGAATGCAAGTTGATCACTTTTTAGCTCAAGCATTGCCGAAACTGATTAATGTTGAATTTACGGCAGAGATGGAAGCGAACCTCGATCTCATCGCAACTGGGGCGCTCAACTGGGAAGCTTGGATCACCGCCTGGAACTGCGATGACTTTGCTCCGGCGATCGTCCAAGCGAACCAGATTTTACCGTCTCATGCGCGTGCGGATTCTCCTCGGCAGAGATCCGAGATTCAGTGTCCAGTGTGCCAGCAACAGATGGTTCAAGTTCCCAGCAAAAAAGTATCCTTTGGATACTTTTTGAAGTGTGAGTCTTGTTCCGATTCAGTCCTGTTTTGGAGCGATCGCGCAGGGCGTTGGGAAGCGCCAAAACCGCAGTCAGAATCAGCTTCTGAATTCACTGCATTTCCCTGTCCGGTGTGCAAAAAGCCACTAGAGGTGCATCGCTATCAAAAGGACGGTCGATCTAAGCAGATGATGCGATGTTCAGACGCGAAAGCGCGATCACAAAAGAATCATGCCGATGCGATTTACTTTCTGACATCCAAAGGTGTGTTCTGGTGTCCGAAGTACGGTGAGCTGAATCATCCTGGAGAGACTGTTTCAGTGCCGGTTCAGTCTAAACCACGGCGACGAGACTGAAACCATCGACTTGCTTTACCCTCACATGACCTTCGCTGCATGCAAAAAGGCTATTCATCATTAATTAATTAAAGGAGAAAAAAGCGTATGACCGCAGATAACCGTTCGACCTACGATTTCCTCTGCAATGTATGCGATTTTAAGCTAATCACCGAGGTTTAACGATCTAAACTTCTCTAATCAACAAGAGTGCCTATCTTCGGTTAAAGCAATCGCACCAAAAGCTGCGATTGAGCAGAACGATCGCCACTCCGCAGTTGAAAGGGACTAAGCGAATCTGAATCGCTTAAATTCAATCACAGATTAGAAGCAGGAAGAAGCGTCTGTCTTTTTGCAGGATGCCTCTACCGCTGCGAAATCCTCGCAAATCAAGACGCTTTCAATTCCCGCTCAAATCCTGCCAAATCGCTCAGAGAGCAGCCCAATTTGTCGCAAAGAATTAACGTCTGAAGTGGTGTTAATTTCGGAATGCTTCTGCCAGTCTCCCAGGAACTAACCGTCTGCTTACTCACTCCAAGAGACTCTGCCAACTCTTCTTGGCAAAGCTGACTCCTTACACGCTTAAAACGGAGCCACTCACTATAGGTCATCGTTTCGTGCAAAGCCATCGTTAGCAGAACCAGCATCGGATTGTCATAAGAATAACCCAGATTTTTATCTGATGGCTGAAGTTTTTGGTTTAGTGTTGATTTTGTCTGATCCACTATAAAAGTCCAGAAAACTATACTTATCTGATTAAGTGGATCATTCTTTATTTTTCTAACTTTTCAGAATCAGCTTGTTATTCTGGACGTGAATACCACTTCCGTAGCGATCAATTTTCCATGTCTTCCAAGTCGGTCAGCATCAGTGGGGAGCAATCCTCGATTTTCATCTGGAAGCCAGGGCGTGTTTGAGTGGGAGGCTTGTTTCTTAGTCAGCTTTTCCGCATTCAGCCCCGTATCGAACCTCCTCGCGTTCATCGGGGCTGAATCGATACCATTCTCCGTGATTTAGCCATACACGCGGTGGAGGATAGAGGTAGCACATTGATCCGGTGACGGCGATCGTGCCGGGAATATCGATCGCAAATCTGAGTCGTAGAGCGCAACTTAAAATGGGGTGCTTTGCGGGGTCTGTTCTGCATCAAAATAGGATGTGAACTCATCGGTGAGTCTTCTAGCCTCATAACACTCACTGAATTGAGCGCCGAGCTTAATACTTGCTTCGTCATCGAGCAAGTATTTTTGGCAGACTTGGCTAAATTTGCACCAATATGGCGAGTACGGTGGCGCATCCAGCCAATCAATCAGTTCTTGAAGTGCATGATCAAACGCGCTCATCACATAAAGTGCTGATTGCTGGTACTTGTTCTAGAGGGTGTTATGCACTTTGAAAGCGGAGTTCTACAAACTGTTTGACCATCAACATCGCAAATGCAATCAGGTGAAAGCCTGCTAGTGTTTCGGCTAAACGCTCGTAATCTCGCGCTAATCGGCGGAAACGTGACATC
>DATJEM010000150.1:0-3538 GCA_035496615.1 Leptolyngbya sp. | reverse complement strand
CGTCTCGCACGAACTCCGCACCCCGCTCAATCCGATTCTCGGCTGGTCAAGAATGCTCTGTGACGGCAAAATTACTGGAGCCGCTACCCAACGCGCTTTGGAAACGATCGCCCGAAACGCTGCTTTGCAAGTGCAATTGATTGATGATCTGCTAGATGTCTCTCGGATTCTGCGCGGCAAACTCACCTTAAATTTGCAAACCATTGATCTAAGATTTGTCGTCCTGGCGGCGCTTGATACTGTTCGGTTCATGGCAGAAAACAAATCGATCGACATTCACTATCAAACCGATGAGCCAACCTTGATTGTGGGAGATGCCACCCGCTTACAGCAAATTGTCTGGAACTTGCTAACCAATGCCATCAAATTCACGCCCGCAGGCGGTCGGATTGATATCTCACTCCAGCGCGATAGTAACACCGTGACGCTATCGGTTCAGGACAACGGTGACGGAATTCCGTCAGACTTTCTCCCTTATGTGTTTGAGTCATTTCGTCAGGCAGATGGTTCGACCACGCGCCGAATTGGTGGGTTGGGCTTGGGCTTATCGATCACTCGGCATTTGGTCGAGCTACATGGTGGCAAAGCCAGCGTCGAGAGTTCTGGGGCAGGAGAAGGTTCATTGTTTACGATCGCGCTTCCCGCTCCGCCTGCAAGGGTTCAAATCCACTCTCAATCTCCGCCTGCATTCGAGCCAGCCGCACAATCGAGCTTAACCGGAATGCAAATTTTGGTCGTGGATGATGAGCCGGATAGTCTCGGTTTGATGGTGTTTTTGCTAGAAGACTGCGGCGCGATCGTTACAGCCGCAAGCTCAGTTGCCGATGCGATCGTGGCGCTCAACCAACACCAGCCAGATTTGCTCGTCAGCGATTTGGGGATGCCCGATGCGGATGGGTTTGACCTGATTCGATATGTGCGATCGCGCTCCGATGATCTGAGGGAAATTCCGGCGATCGCGCTGACTGCGTACGCCTCTGAAGTGACTCGAAATCAAACGATCTTAGCTGGCTTTCAAAAGCATTTGACCAAGCCTGTTGATCCAGATGAACTGATTGCGGCTGCAAGTCAAATGAGGGTGCTTGATCCGGCTTGATTGCTATTCAACCGCGATCGGAAACTGCACTAAGTCAAGAAAGCTCACCTGACGTAAGCGATCGAGTTCCACAATTCGATGTTTCTCAACATAAGCTTTTTGCTGATAGTACTGTCCGAGATCCGGCGTTGTTGTCAAATCGGTTTTCTCCCACAGATCGAGAAAGTGCCGATAGCGTTTTTCACACATCACTCGTTCAATTCCAGCCGTTGCCGATCGAATCACCAATGAGGCTCTAAGCAAGTCACGATTGGTTTTTTCATCCAGTTCAAACAAGGCATAAACTTGAGACATTTCGCGGGGAAAATCGTGAGTGCGATCGCGCAGTTGTTCAAGTAAGTCAAAATGGCTTTGCTCTTGCTCAATATTGCAGATCTGCCGCCAGAGAAAGCGATGATGTGAAAAGCTAAATTCGAGATCTTGGGCAGCGATCGCGTCTCTAAGTTCAGCCCGATGTGCCGGAGCATGAAGATAGAGGCGCAACAGTTGAGCTTCACATTCTTCGAGTAAGCTTCGATCGCCCGGTGTTTGCCATTTCTGCGATCGCCCGTGCCATCGTTGCCCCCGCACTTGCAATCGTAAGTTTTCTTCGATCTGCCGCATCAACCGACTGTTCCCTTGACTGAGCAATTCAGCCGCATAGCGAATCGCGCTGGTTCTTTTGTTGGGATCAATCACATTGCCGAGTGCCTGAACAATCTCGATCGCAGCCTGCTCGAAGTCATCTGATTTCTTTAAGTTCCGATTGACGATCGCTTGATGAATCTGCCATTCGATCCACTGCAAAGCTTGATCTAGCAATGTTTGATAGTCCTTTGGTGAATGCGATTGTAAAAACTCATCTGGATCTTTACCATCGGGAATGTTGAGAACGTGCAGTCTCACATCTCCTTTATCTGCCAGAGGAATCAGTTCACCGAGGGCAGAAGCTAATGCTTTTTCTGCGGCTTGAACGCCAGCGCGATCGGCATCAAAGTTAAACACAATTCGCTTTGATTCGGTGTAGCGCAAGAGTTGTTTCACTTGAGCAATGCTGAATGCAGTTCCCAACGAAGCTACAGAGTTGGTAATGCCTGCTGAATGAAGTGCAATCACATCAAAATAGCCTTCAACCACAACGGCTTGATCTTGCTTGGCGATCGCAGTCCTCGCCTTATCTAATCCATACAGCGTTTTCCCTTTATCAAACAGCTCTGTTTCCGGTGAGTTGAGATACTTCGGTTGTTCATCGGTTAAGGTTCGACCGCCAAAGCCAATCACGCGACCTTGACTATCATGGATTGGAACCATTAGGCGATTCCGGAAGCGATCGTAGTACCCTTCTCCAGTTTTGCGCGGAATTAACAATCCAGCTTTCTCAACTAGCGCCACAGGATAGCGTTTTTGTTCCACTAAGTACTTTGAGAGGGTTTCCCAGCCTGCGGGCGCGTAGCCGAGTTGAAAATATTGAATGATTTCGGGTGTGAGGTTGCGATCGTGCCTCAGATAGTGCAGCGCTTCTACCCCGTGCGATTGCTGCAAAGCGTGTTCATAGAACTTGGCAGTAATCGCGAGAATCTCATAGAGTTGTTCGCGCACCGACTGTTGCCGCTGAAATTCCTGGCGATCTTCTGCCTGAAGCGTTTGTACCGGAACTTGATAGCGATTGGCAAGTTCAAGCACCACTTCGCTAAAGTTACGCTTGCCCAGCTCCATCAAAAACTTGATCGTATTGCCACCTGCACCGCAGCTAAAGCAGTAGTAAAACTGCTTACTTGGACTCACACTAAAACTCGGCGACTTGTCATCATGGAACGGACACAAGCCGACAAAATCTTTTCCCTGCTTTTTCAGCACAACGTGTTCTGAAACAACATCAACAATATCAGCGCGTTGTTTGACTTGCTCGATCGTATCAGGATGCAGGCGAGGAACGTTCATGGTTGTCCTGGGCGAGTACACCTATTCTAGCGGATCGCTCATCTTCTAGGATACGCTGCAATTAGGATTTGACTCCTTCAGTTTACGCTATCTGTAGCGTTTGCGTAAAAGTTTAAGTGATTCTTAGAATTTCGACCAACGGCAAAAGTGAGCGGCGGCGAGTAACCTAGAGTAGCGCGAGGACTCTCTACCGTCCGCTCCACTGCATTGTTAGACTTCTTGCGCTGACGACTGAAAATCTAGGATTTTAGAATATAAGCTATCGACTGATTCTTGTGCAAAAAGTTCATCCTTCAGCTTAAGGTAGTCACCACCTCTTAGGTTGCAAGCCGCCCAAAATCGAGCGACATCGGATGGCTCCATATGAGCTAAAAGAACTTGTAGCCCTTCCTGTAAAATTTGTTGCTCACTCTTCACTTGAATCATTGTTGCTAATCTCTAAAACAAAATCGATAGGATTCATTACTTTCATTGCCAGATCTGAAGACCGATTGATCAGTCGCTTGTCGCAAGTAATGAAGT
>DATJEM010000149.1:0-3549 GCA_035496615.1 Leptolyngbya sp. | reverse complement strand
TTGCCGATCGTCGGCGCGATCGCGGAGAACGGCGGACTGTTTTATCAAGGCGAAACTCAACGGTTACTAGTTCCTATTTCGGATTTGAAGATACATCGTCAGAAGTTAGCAGAAATGTTTTTGGAACTGCGATCGTTCTTTCCTCAAATTCAAGAATCGACCGATAATGTTTTCCGTTTAACTGATTGGACATTCGATGTTACTGGATTAAATGTTTCGGATCTCCATCAGTTGAATTCGCTGTGTTTAACCAACTGTTGGGGCTTCACTTATAGCAATGTTCAGTGTCATATCAAGCTTCTAGAGCAAAATAAAGCAGCAGGATTACTCAACGTTTTGCAGAATCAATATCAACCTGAGCAGATTGCAACGGTTGGTGATAGTCCAAATGATGAAAGTTTGTTTGATTCAAGTCGGTTTCCTGTATCGATCGGAGTTGCCAATCTCACGCATTACCAAACTCAACTCAAATTCTTACCGACCTATATTACAACCCAACCAGAAGGGATGGGATTCTGTGAATTTGCTAACGCAGTGCTAGCATCTCGGTAAACTGCTGGCATCTCGGTAAACTGAAAGAGTATGTGCCAGAAATTTGAGCAACTTTTAAGTAACTATGGAATCTCCAACCCCGATCGCGGCTCGTCTGCGAAACTTTCTGATCGTGCTTGCTGCGATCGCTTTAACCATTGCGATGACTCTCGGACTCCGTACCCAAACCACAGGCGTTTCACTCAACGCCATGTCCGCGGCTGCGACTCCGCTAGATGTTGCGCTCACGAACGGCAAACCCACATTGATGGAGTTTTATGCCAACTGGTGTACAAGCTGTCAGGCAATGGCTCCAGAGTTGAAATCGCTCAAAGATAGCTATGGCGATCGGGTGAATTTTGTCATGCTGAATGTGGATAACGAAAAGTGGCTGCCTGAAATTTTGCACTATCGCGTTGATGGGATTCCGCACTTTGTTTACATGAGTCCGACAGGGGACGCGATCGCTCAGGCGATTGGCGAACAACCGCGATCGATCATTGAAGAAAATCTGATTGCTTTGTCCACAGGTTCAGATCTTCCCCACGGGCAGAGCGTCGGGCAAACTTCAGCGTTTTCGTCTCCGGTGGAAGCTAAAGCCAGTGATCCGCGCGGTCACGGGAGCCAGGTGGTTGAAAAATCTTAGTTTCGCCACTTGATCGAGCAGCCGATCGGATCAGTTGACGCTGGCTCGATCGGCTGCTGGTTGAGCAGCGCCGCGATCGCATGCTTCAAATACGGAACCTTCACCGCGTCGGGAGTTTGAGCATTGTCATCGATCGCGCCTGCATATTTTATAATTCCTTTCTGGTCGAGCAAAAATACGTGCGGCGTTTTCAGCGCTTTGAAAGATTGCGCCACATCTTGATTCAGATCGCGCAGGTATAAAAAGTTCAGGTGATGCTCGGCGACAAAAGCCTGCATCTTTTCGTACCCGTCTTCGGGAAACTGCTTCTCATCGTTTGGGTTGATTCCGATCAGCGCTACGCCTTGAGCCTGCACCTCAGTCTGAAGTTGCTTTAAGCGATCGAGATAAAATTTCACATACGGACAGTGGTTACACATAAACACCACGACGATCGCAGAATGTCGATCGAGATATCGCGCCAAGTGGTGAATCGCTCCATCGGTACCGGGAAGTTCAAAATCGGGTGCATATTGTCCGAGAAGTGGGCTGTCCATAAGGCATTTGGAGTGTAACAACTAAAACGTTTTGCTCTCCAGTTATAGACCAGCTTGCTAAAAGCGCGAACATTTTGCAATCTCAAAATCTACACAAAACTTCACGAATTCTGTACGCTTAAAAAGGACGTTTATTCACGCTGCGACCTATGCAAACGGCTTCCCCGGTTTCGACAGAGTATCAAACTTGGATGTGGAAAGGATTCCCAATTGCCTATCAAACCCAGGGCAAAGGAGCCGCTGTTGTTTTGGTGCATGGATTTGGGGCATCGTTCTTTCACTGGCGGAAGAACATCCCGGAATTGGCGAAATCTTGTCGAGTCTATGCGATCGATCTAATCGGTTTCGGCAAATCCGCCAAGCCTCAACCGGGTGAGCAGATTGACTACACATTTGAGACTTGGGGAGAACAGATTGCGGACTTCTGCCGCGAAGTTGTCGGAGAGCCTGCGATTTTGATCGGCAACTCGATCGGCTGTATTGCTGTGATGCAAGCCGCAGTCGATCATCCTGAAATTGCTCGATCGCTGGCGTTGATCAATTGTTCATTGCGATTGCTGCACGATCGACACCGTGACACTCAACCCTGGATCAAACGAATCGGTGCGCCTATTTTGCAAAAGGTGCTGAAAAATCAAGTTTTTGGGCGATGGTTCTTTCAACAAATTGCGAAACCGAAAACGGTGAGAAACATTTTGCTCAAAGCCTATTCTCGATCGGAAGCGGTGACAGATGAACTGGTCGAACTCTTACTCGGAGCCGCAAGCGATCAGGGAGCCGCAGCAGTCTTTATTGCCTTTACGGGCTACTCATCCGGCGCTTTGCCCGAAGATTTATTTCCGCAACTGCCTTGTCCCGCGATCGTGCTTTGGGGTGAGAACGATCCCTGGGAACCGATCGCACTCGGTCGCAAGTTTGCCGACTATCCCCAGGTCAAAGAATTTATTCCGCTTGCAGGGGTAGGGCACTGTCCTCAGGATGAAGCCCCAGAAGTTGTCAATCCAATTTTGCAGCGATGGATTGATCAAACTGCTCAAGATTAAGCTAGCTCAAATCTCTTCTACTATCTCTTGCATTCGTGAGCAGGAGATTAATTAGCATCGGAATAAAGATAAGCTAGGAAGCAAGCGAGAGTTGCGATCGACCCTATCGCCTTCCAAGCCGTTCCCCTACCTAGTACTTAGTGATGTTTGAAAAGATTCTAATTTGCACCGATTTTGCCGATGGGCTGCATCGTCTCGCTCACTTCATTGATAGTTTGGCGGCGGGTGGAATTCAGCAGATTGTGTTTCTCCACGTTGTGCCGCTGTCTGAAGGAGGGATCATTCCCAGAGAAGACAGCGATCGCATGGAGAAAGCCCACATTCGCCTAACGAAAGCAGTCGGTGAACCTGCCGCTGAAATCGAAGTCAAAATCGAAGTGCGATCGGGAAAAGCGGTAGATGCTATTCTCAATACCGCGCGAAACTATCAGTCTGAGTTGATCATGCTGGGATCTCAGGCACAGAGCTTATTGACCGAAAAGCTGGTCGGTAGTGTGATGGCTGATTTGTCTCGCCGAACAACAATTCCGCTATTGGTGGTGCGTCCGCAATTGATTGCTGCTTTTACTGCTGAAGAATTGGATTTACGCTGTCAGCATCTATTACATTATTTGCTAGTTCCCTACGATGGCACTGAAGTCTCCAAATTTCTGGTGAAGCAAATCAAGCAGCTCGTGACAAATCAGTCGAGTCGGTTCATTGAGTGCTGTAACCTCTGCTGGATTACGGATGAACTGCCGACCCAACCGGAGCGAGAAGCGTTATCTGAAGTGAAGACCGAGCTTGAAGCGAT
>DATJEM010000148.1:0-5851 GCA_035496615.1 Leptolyngbya sp. | reverse complement strand
ATCTGCTTGCCCCTTATACGATGCCGCTTCAGAGCTTTATTGCCGGAACAGCGGGATTTATTCTGAATCAGTTTGGCATGAATGTCACCGTGCAGAACTTTTATCTGTTTGTTAACGATCGCTTAGTCGAAGTCGCGCCTTATTGTGCAGGACTCAAGATGCTGTTCACCAGTTTATATGTTGGACTAATGCTGTTGTATTGGACAGATCATCTGCGATCGCGTTCTTTTTGCATTACCTTTCTAATCGGCACAGTTTTAATCAGCATCACTGCCAACATTATCCGCAATACCCTATTAACCTTTTTTCACGGCACCGGAAACGAAGCCGCATTTCACTGGCTACATAACGGTTGGGGCGGCGATGTCTACTCGACAGCAATGCTGGGTTTACTCATCTTGCTGTCGAGCCTGATGGAAAAATTTCTCTCTAATTCCCAATCCTCCAGCCCCCAACCCGAATGATGACTTCATTTTCTAAATCGCTCCGAATCAATTTGCCAAAGTTAGTTTTATTGCTCGTTCTAAGCAGCTTCGTGTGTTTTGGGGCACTACCAGGATATCTATCGGGTGGACTATTCGGTAAACAGTGGCGTTGGACAGCCCCGCCAAAAGTAGAAGTGTTGGACAATCTCAGCGCATTGAAGAAAAACGGGATCGAAATTCCGGGATGGCAAACGATCGACAAAGCCCCAACTCCCCTCGGCGATCATACTTGGATGCGCCAAGAAATCCAGAATTCGACTCAGAAGGCAACGGTGCTATTTTTTCCCCAGGCTCGATCGATTGATCAACCCCAAGTCGAATGGGCAGATCTGGATGGTTCTCAAGGTTGGAAAACGGATTCTCAGCATCAAGTTCAAATCAATCCCATCACCGTCGAATTTCTCCGGGCTTGGACTCCGAAACAGACTTACGCGGTGATGCGCTGGTACGCTTGGGCAAACGGTGGAAATCCTGCCCCGGTTCACTGGTTTATCAGCGATCGCATCGCTCAATGGCAAAATCGCCGCGCCGCTTGGGTTGCCGTCACGGTGATTTTACCGATCGAGCCATTAGCAGAAATCGAACCCCATCACAGCACACTTGAATCCCTGGTGCAAACCGTACAATCCACCTTAACGAGTCAAGTTCTGCGTTCTAATCCGTAAATTTGGGCATTCTGAGGCGGAAATCTCGGATGTCGGCTGGGTGCATCTCAATACAATGTAGCGGCGTGTAGCGATCGTCTCGCCCCAATCGAGCCAAAAACCGACGAGCCAAAAACCCTGACGGATAGCTGTCCCATGCGTTTAGTTGAATTGCATTTCTTTAAGTCTGCTCCGCGCGGATGGATTGTGCCGCTTTTAATGACTAGCGTCTATTCGGTGACTCCTGCCTTGTCTCTTTGGCTCAGTGCCCGAAGCGCGATCGCTCAACCTTCTGCTCCCCTGCCGATTCAATCCCGTCCTTCTCCGCTTGAACTGATCGAACAAGCTCGACAAAAATTACGCGAGACTCCGCAAAATTCCTCACAGAGTTCTCCACAAACTCCAATTGCGCCTTCATCGGATATTCCGATCGCGCCTCCGGTCAATTCTTTTAGCCTCTATCGACTCGGTGCAGGCGATACGGTTTCCGTCCAAGTCCAACGCTTTGCGGATTTGAACTTTCAAGCGACGATCGACCAAGAAGGCAACATCACCGCGCCATTGTTAGGGAAAGTTGCGCTGCAAGGATTGACGATCGCACAAGCGCAAACGCGGATTCAGCAGGGTGTCAATCGATTTGTGATTGATCCAGTTGTATTTGTGGCGCTTACAGGTCAGCGTCCGGTCTTCGTCACGATCGCAGGTGAAATTGCGCGTCCGGGACTATACACACTAACGCAACCACGAGCCTCAGCAGCATTGCTATTAGCGGGGGGGGCAACAGGACAGTCAGATTTGCGATCGGTGCAAGTCAGACGAATGTTAGCGGATGGTTCAGTGCTAGAAGAAAAACTGGATTTTGTTACGCCGCTTCAAGACGGCAGTACCTTGCCTGATTTGAAGCTTCAGGATGGAGATGTGATTGTCGTTCCGAAACTCGCAGAACAAGAGCAGAACTACGATCGAGCTTTAGTCTCTCGATCGACGTTAGTAAAACCGCAGATCAATGTACGATTGTTGAGCTATTCCAGTAGCGGAATTGGCACCATCACGCTGCCCAATGGCAGCACGTTTCTAGATGCACTCACCGCCGCCAAGCCCAATCCAGATAACGCAAATCTGCGTCGGGTTGCTGTGATTCGTTTCGATCCGGTTCAAAAGAAAGCTATCAGTCGCGAGATCGATGCTCGGAGCGTTTTGGGCGGCAATATGACCCAAAACATTGCGCTCGAAGACAATGACGTGATTGTGATTGGGCGAAATCTAGTTGGCAGAATTACCTATGCTCTGAACACAGTGACGCAACCGTTCCGCGATGTTCTAGGCTTCCTGTTGTTCTTCCGCGAACTCCGAAATGGTGCAGAAAGCTTATTTGGTCCCAACAACACCGGTACCAATCGATAACACTCTTTCACTCTTTAAGTCAGGGCTTCCTTATGGTTCCACCGATCGTTAAACGTTATCTACTTGCGGTTGATCGCTACAAATGGCTAATTCCCGCAGGGGTCGCTGTCGGATTAGGAGCGGGCGGCGTGGTTGCCATTCAGCCCGAACCCCCGATCGGCTACATTGGGGAAGCGCAACTGGTTTCAAATGCGCCTCCCATTACCTTTTCAACGATCGGGTCTCAAGTCCGTCAGCCCGTTGAAGCCTTTACCGAAGAAACACTACTGACTCAAGATGTCCTTGAAGGAACTGCTAAAGAGGTTGGAGTCAAAACTGACACGCTGAAGAAAGGGACAGTGATCAAAGTGAAAGCTGGAGGCGATCCGAAGAATCCCGCAGCCACGAAAGCTGAAGTCCTTTTAAGCTATACCGATAGCGATCAGAAGCGGACGGTAGAAGTTCTCAGCCAATTAGCGCGTCGATTGGTTGAACAAAGCCGCTTGAACAATTCTGCGAGATTGAGAGCGATTATTAGCGCGATCGAACAGCGTTTACCAAAAGTAAAGCAAGAGCTATCCGAGGCGGAACAGGTATTAGAACAGTACGATCGGGTCGAAGGGCCGCAACTGTTCGCGGCTCAAGATGGCAATATTATTAAATCGATCGCCGCTAGCCAGCAACAACAGCAACAGCTGCGATTGCAGTTAGATGGGATCAATGCTCAGATCAACAGTCTTCAGCAAAAACTTGGACTCAATCCAGACGAGGCTTATGTTTCATCCGCATTAAGCGCTGATCCGATCATTGCAAGCTTGAGAGCGCAACTTCAGCAAATCGAATCCCAAAAGACAGTTCTACTAAAAGATTTGCGCCCCGAACATCCGCAAGTTGTGACCCTTCAGAAACAACAGCAGGCTTATGAAGAAGAGATTCAAAAACGGGCGGCTGAAGTAATAGGGGGCAATGGCGGCGCGGCTCCATTTGCGGCAAATGTGCGACGAGAAAGCAGTCTCGATCCAGCCCGACAACAGTTAGCAAATACTTTAGTGAATCTGAAGACACAGCAGGAGTCTGTGCAGCAGCAGATTGTCTCAACCGTTCGATCGGAGCGAGAACTTCGACAACAGTTTTCGACCATCCCTAACAAGCAGCTAGAACGAACGCGACTCGAAGATCAGGTGAAGCTGAAAAAGAATCTGTATGATCAAATGCAGCAAAAGCTTGTAGATGCGAGGGCGGCTGAAGTTGAGATTGTCAGTAGCTTAGGAATCGCGCAGTCGCCGACTGTTTCTCCCACCGCTGTGAGAACGCCAAAAAGCATTCCGATTACGCTAGCCGTGGGCGCGATCGTCGGTCTCGTGATTGGTGCAGGTCTAATCTTCTTGCTTGATACCCTCGAAGGCACAATCTACACCGCAGAAGATTTACGCGAGGCGATTCGCCAGCGCGACGTTGCGATTTTGGGGGCATTGCCGCTCGTCAAATCTTTTATTCCGGGTGAGTCTCCCATTTTGATCAAACCGGATTCGCCGTATGCTGAGTACTACGAGCGATTTCGCAGTAATCTTCGCCTGACAGAAGCGAAGAATTTGCGAGTGATCATGATGATTAGCACGATCGACGACGAAGGTAAAACCGTGACCGCCTACAACTTAGCGATCGCGTCTGCTCGGGCGGGAAAACGAACGTTGCTCATCGAAGCGGATCTGCGATCGACCTCAATGATTCAACACGTGAATCTTGCGCTCGATCCAGAGAGTCAACTTGAACCGCTGCGATATTTCGGGCAGCTTAGCGACTGTATTCGACTGGTTCCAGATGTCGAAAATCTCTATGTAGTCGCGAGTCCAGGTCCGCAGCCCGCTGCCGCCTCCTTGCTCGAATCGAGTGAACTCCGTCGTTTACTGGAAGATGCACGAGGACGCTTTGATCTGGTGGTTTTAGATTCTCCTTCCTTAAGTCAATGCAATGATGCTTTGCTGCTTGAACCTTATACAGATGGGATGATCTTGGTCACTCGTCCCGGTGTAACCCAGCAGAGCTTACTTGAAGAAGCGATCGACCAGCTCACCGAAACTGCAAGCCTGCGGTTATTAGGCGCGGTCACAAACGGGGTCGAAGTTCAGCTTCCTCGTGCTGTCGAAGATGCCATGATCAACGATGCAAAACAATGGTTATTTACTTCGACCGTAGAACCAGACAATGCAGTGATGAGCGATCGCAACTAAAGGATCGATCGCCCGTTGGAACGGCAACCCAAAGCGGCGAAGCAAGTTCTAGCTAAGATGCTTCTCCGCGGTTAAATGCTGCTGTACCGTCGCCACAAGCTGTTCCGTCCAGTAGGTTGCTAACTCCGCACATTCCGCCTCAACCATCACCCGGACAACAGGTTCTGTCCCCGATGCCCGCACCAAAATCCGCCCGCGATCGCCCATTGCAGATTCCGCCTGAGCGATCGCAGCCTGTACCGCCTGATTTTTATGCCAATTCATCCGCAGGGTTCGATCTTCAACGCGAACATTCCGCAACAGTTGGGGATAGGTTTTGAAGCTACGATCGACTAACTCTGACAAGGAAAGGTGCGATCGCTGAACCAAACTCGCTAAGTGCAATGCCGTTAGCAATCCATCGCCACTGACGCTATGCTGTGGGCAAAGAATATGACCCGATTGTTCGCCACCCAAAGCGGCTTTGTTCTTTACCATTTCAGCGTGAACATATTGATCGCCGACTGCCGCCCGAATCAACCGTCCGCCCAGCTTTTCCCAAGCTCTTTCAAACCCAAGATTTGACATCACGGTTGCTACGATCGTCGCTCCCGGAAGCTGTCCCGCTGCCAAAAGCTGCTGTCCCCACAGATAAAGAATGTAGTCGCCATCAACGGTTCGACCTTGAGAATCAATCGCTAGAACGCGATCGGCATCCCCATCAAAGGCAAACCCCATCTCTGCTGAATGTTCTTGCACCGATGCTTTAAGCTGGTTCAGATGCGTTGAACCACAGTCAACATTGATGCGATCGCCATCAGGAAGCTCATTCAGCGCAATCACTTCCGCACCGAGTGAGCGAAAAACTTCGGTTGCCGATCGAGTCGCCGCCCCCCAAGCGAGATCCAAAACCACGCGCAATCCTGCCAAAGGGCGTTCCGATTCAGCCATTAGCGGCGCTTGGATGGCTTGAATATAGTCGTCAATCAATTCGGGACGGTAAAAGTGTCGTCCCCACTGATGAGAAATTGATGCAATTTTGCCTTCTCCGCGCAAGCCTGCTTCAATTTGTTTCTGGAGTTCGGGTGCAAGCTTCGAGCCGTCTGAGTTGAAGAATTTAATGCCGTTA
>DATJEM010000147.1:0-3076 GCA_035496615.1 Leptolyngbya sp. | reverse complement strand
GAATGAGATCAATCAAGAAGAACAGCAGGTGATTTGCGCGGCAGTCTTGCGACAAGCAAATTTTGCTCGGATGAATACTCAGAAAGAACTGATCTCGTCACAGGATGAGAACTATTTGCCTTACCCCGTGTTTATCCTGATTGAAGAGGCGCACCGTTTCGCCCCTGCCCATGAACCCTCGCGCTGTAAGTCGGTGCTGCGGACAATTTTGAGTGAAGGGCGAAAATTTGGGCTGGGGATGGGATTGATCACGCAGCGTCCCGGCAAACTGGATGCAGATGTACTGTCTCAGTGTATGAGTCAATTTCTCATGCGAATTGTGAATCCAGTCGATCAGGAAAGCTTGAAGTACGGGGTGGAAGCAGCCGGAAGAGACTTGCTGAAAGAACTTCCCGCATTAACGAAGGGGCAAATTATTATCTCCGGCGCGTGTGTGAATACGCCTGTATTGTGTAAAGTTCGGCAGCGGTTAACCAAGCATGGCGGCGAAACGCTGGATGCCCCCGCCCTTTGGCAACAGCATTTTGAGAGTCACCGAGTTCAGGAACGGCAGATTGAGCTTGCGCCTGTTGCGGCTCCGCGTCGATCGCAGACCGTTCGGGGCAGAAGCATTGATTAAGCGATCGCAAACCGAGCTAATCTGCTATTTTGCTTTCTCCAAAGCGATGTTGCGATTTTTGCTGTAGACTTTGGTGCGATCTCTTGCCACCGCCGCGCGGGGATGATCCTCTGGAACTTCAGACATCAGCCGAGAAGCGGTCGCCCACATATCCGCGACTTCTTGCCACTGTGCTGGAGTCGTCGCACTGGCACTCGATTTTGCTGCCCGTTCTGCGACTCGAACCGCCCTGGTAAACGAATCGCCATTTTGACTCATTGCCGCTTTCCAAGTTTTGGGCGGTGGGGAAGCAGCCAGCGGATTCAGATCCGGGTTGGCAAACAGTTTGCCTTGATTCCAAGCGTAAACGCCCCAGCCTGCTGCAAGAATTGCGGCGCTAATCACGACACCGCCGAGAATTCCTTTGGTGAACTGCCGCTTTTCGCGGACGACTTGAGGAGACAGGGTCTTAGGCAAATCATCCCGATCGCTGAGGGTTTCTCGCCAGTCTTGGAACATTCCCTGGACAAAATTGGGTCGCCTAAGTGAAATTTCTTCTGCCCAAAGCAGTTGACCATCGGGATCGCGATTGATCTCCTCAAGCCAAAGTAGTTGCTGTTCTCGCACGAGTCGGCTGTTGATGTTCACCCGCCGGACGTTGCGGGGCGAGATTGATTCGAGAATCTTGCGGATGCGTTCAGGGAGAACGGCGCGATCGAGCTGTTCAGGAGTTGCCGCTTCGCAGAGAAGTTGTAGCACCCCGTTGGCAAAAATGGCGCGAGTTCTCACACCGGAATCAGCCAGCTTATCATTCAGAACTTGAATAATTGCTGCAACGCTTCCCTGGTGAGCTTGCTTATAAATGTCGTTGACCGCGTTCACAATCATGGGACTTAGTTGAGTGGTGAGCGAAAAACCCTGACTAGGAAGCCACTAGATACTATACCGCTTGTTTTGGATTTAAGAGCAAGCATAACTTTCAAACAAGAGATTTTTCAGCAGAAAACCGTAGTTTTGGGTAAAGATTGACCTTAAAGTTTCTAATGCAAATGCCGGGAATCATTAAATTTACGAATTTGCCAAAGGTCGGTGTTGAATCGATTCTGATTTTGCAGTTCCCAGCGCGATCGATCAATCCAAAACTCAAACACAGCCGTATTATGGGCACGGACTCTCCACGATCTATCACTTCCCAGTAATTGAGCGATTAAGTGTTGCAAAATCCAACTGTGCGTGATGATCCAAAGCTGGTCGCCATCGCGATGTTGCTGCATAATTCGATCGATAAATTGACGAGAGCGATCGCGGGCTTCATACAAGGTTTCAGCTTCAGGAATCGCGACCCAATCGAGCGAGGTTTCCAGTTTTCGGCAAAGATCGGGATAGCGAGTTTGGGCTTCTAGCCAAGTCAGTCCTTGAAAGATGCCGTTTTGAAATTCGGTTAGTTCTTCTGCGTATTCCAGCGGGATTTTCTTCGGAATGGGTTCTTCTGCGATCGAGGTGTCGGCTTCAGAATCAATCAAATCGCTGACCGCAGCAGGTAAGTGAGGCGTTTGAAAATACGAGAGCAAAATTTCAGTCGTCTGTGCCGCCCGCTTGAGCGGACTAGAATAGACGTGGGAAGGTTTCCAAGATTCCGATCGCAGATGTTTGGCGAGTCTTTCAGACTGATGGCGACCGAGCGGCGAGAGTTCGTAGCTGCCGTGACCTTGCATTCGTTTTTCCAGGTTGCCGATCGATTGGGCATGACGGACGAACAGGAGTTTGAGGACTTTTGACATAGTTAGAGTTGAGAAAAAGAGCATCAATCTTTCGCAGGGGAAAGAATTGATAAGTTGAGGGGGCGCGATCGAGCATTTTGACCAGAAGTACCCTTACAATTTCTAAAGATGTGAATCCAGGTCAGATACAGGTCAAATATATGTTAGTCAAATCCACTACTCGCCATATTCATATTTTTTCGGCAGAAGTGCAAAACAATGAGCTAGTCGAAAGTGATAAAGTTCTGACTTTGGATGTTGATCCAGACAATGAATTGGTTTGGAATCAAGATGCGTTGCAGAAAATTTACAGCAAGTTTGATGAACTCGTCGAGGCTTACGACGGTCAATTGCTGAATGACTATAATGTGCGAAGAATTGGTTCAGATTTAGAGCATTTGGTGCGATCGTTGCTCAACAAAGGTGAAATTGCCTACAACTTAGAAAGCCGCGTCCTGAACTACAGCATGGGACTGCCACAGGTGAGAGGCGAGTAGGCAAACCCCTCCGGATCGATCAGTATCCGGAGTCATTCTCTTTTACCAACCACTTCACGAACTCTATAGATGGGGCGACCTTGAGATTCGTGATAGGTTCGCATTGAGATTTCTGCCACTAGCCCGAAGCTAAAAAGATTTAGACCTGCGAGGAAAAGGACAACGGCGAGAATCAGTAATGGGCGCTGTCCGATATCTTCTCCAAAGCCGAGTTTGAGAAT
>DATJEM010000146.1:0-5256 GCA_035496615.1 Leptolyngbya sp. | reverse complement strand
CGCACGATTGCTTTCGATCGATTAATTGCGATCGGAGATGCCGCCTCACTCCAATCCCCGCTTGTCTTTACCGGATTCGGTTCGCTTGTCCGCAATCTTTCACGTCTAACCCACCTGTTAGATACTGCGCTCAAACACAATCTTTTAAACAAACAATCCTTAAATGCGATTCGGGCATATCAAAGCAATGTTTCTGTCACCTGGATGTTTTCCAAAGGCATGATGGTTCCAACCGGAAAATCATTGCCCCCGCAGCAGGTGAATTCGATGTTAAATACCTTCTTTGATGTATTGGCAACGCAACCCCCTGCGATCGCGGATGCTTTCATCAAAGATCGAGTCACCTGGACAAGATTCAACAAAATGGCGCTGATTGCGGCTCGAAAAAATCCAATGCTCTTAGTTTGGATCTGGCAAATGGCAGGCGCAAAAGACTTGGTTCGCTGGATGGGCAACTATCTCAATTTTGGTGTTAATGCTTTTATTAGTTGGATCTTGAGCGGTTGGTTTCCGAAGGTATTGTTTCAGATTCAACCCTGGCTAGAACCAAGATTTCCGGCACTTTGGCTTTGGGCATTATCCCAATGCTATTCGCTCACTTACGGGCTAGGTAAACCGGATGCGATGCCGAAGTTTAAGCTTGCAAAAGCGAGAGCGACGATCGAAGTCAATCGATCGCGGCTCAACGATCGAGAACCAGAAGCCGGAAGTCGTCAAACTGGATGAGCAGATTTTATGTCCATGTGAGCGCAGATTTCGCCAAAACGCCCTCGTAGTAGCGCTCTAACTGTTTCGTCGCCGCTGACCAACTCCAGCGTTCGGCTTCAGCGCGGGCATTTTGTCTTAAAGTTTCCCGTTCATCCCGACGCGACAGTAAAAATTGAGTGGCGACGATCGCGCCTTGATCCTCCGTCGGATCAAACAAATATCCATTCACGCCATCCTCGACAATATCGGGAATTCCGCCCGATCGAGCCGCAACGACCGGACATCCCGCCGCCATTGCTTCTAGCAAAACGAGTCCTAAAGTTTCAGTCCGAGAAGGAAACACAAACGCATCCGATGATGCAAACGCTGAAGCAAGTTCTTCGCCGCCTAAGTAGCCGACAAAATTTGTGGGTGTTCCAGCGAAATGCTTTTCTAAAGCTTGTCGATTGGGACCATCTCCCACCAGCGCTAATCGAGCATTTGGGATAGATTCGAGTACGGGTTTAATGCGATCGATTTCCTTTTCCGCCGACAATCGCCCCACATAGAGCAATAAAGGTGATTCAGGATGCCCTTGAGACAGGCGCGATCGCATGGCTAAATTTGCAAAATGCGGCTGAAAGGTTTCAGTATCCACGCCGCGCTGCCAAAGATGCACCCGCTCAATTCCGCGTGCGGTTAATGCTTGCACCATTGCAGTCGAAGTACACAGGTTGATTTGCGCTTGGTTGTGCCCTGCTTTTAGCATCTCCCAAAGCACGCCTTCTAATGCACCTAAACCATAGTGATGAAGATACTCAGGCAAATGGGTGTGATAAGACGCAACGAGTGGAATGTTGAGAACTTTGCTATAAAACAGTCCAGCGAGTCCCAAAACCGCAGGATTGACAATATGAATCAAATCCGGTTTGAAGCGGGATAGCTCATCTCCGATCGCAGGTCGAGGCAATGCCAACTTCAACTCTGGATAAAGCGGCAGCGGAAATCCTGAAACACCATAGATTCTTGCCCCTTTGTACTCAGTTAATCCTCCATCAGGCGAGAAGACTAATACTTGGTTGCCTTGCCGCTGCAAGTGATCAACCGTATGTTTTAGCCGGGTCACAATGCCGTCAACCTTAGGAAGAAACGTTTCAGTAAAGAGCGCGATCCGCATATAAAAAGATTAGTTTGATTTTTTGTCAGGCAACAGACAGAGACCCTGAATCCCGATCGCAACAACCACACCGCCGAGCAGCACTCCGACTCTTTCTGCAAAACAGTGGATTCGATGTCGAACTTCAGCAGATTGAGCAATTGATAGTGTTCGTGTTTCAGCTTTGGTACGGCTTAACGGTTCATCGTTGCGGTAAGCCCGCAGCCTTCGGCGCACGACTGCGTGTTCTAAGGCTGTCCACTCCGAGAATAGATAAAAGCTACTGAGCGCGATCGCACCCATTTTTGGAACGATCGGGGTCAGTAGCAATAATATGGCTCGACTGCTCATACAGTTAGCGCTTCCAAGTTACTTTTGGCAAAATCTCATCGTTATCGACTCGATGCTTATATTTCACGGCGAAGTTTAGCAATGAATCCAACAGTGAATCAGACAGATAGTGCGGTTGCAGTCCCAGATCTAATAGGTTGGTGTTCTTTGCATTGAAATAGTGTTCTTCTTTTTCGATGCGAGGATTCTCAACGCTTTCCACTTCAACCTTCAGACCGATTGAGCCGCCTGCTTTTTGGATCATGTTGGCGATTTCGCGAATTCCGAATAGCTCAGTGAACTGGTTGAAAACGCGGAATTCTCCAGGTGCAGCAGGAGTCTCGATCGCCAGTTCAACACATCGCACCGTATCCCGAATATCTAAGAATCCGCGAGTTTGTCCGCCTTTTCCGTAGACGGTCAACGGATGTCCGATCGCAGCTTGAATGCAGAACCGATTCAATGCTGTTCCAAACACACCATCATAATCAAGGCGATTGATCAGCATTTCGTCCATGCCCGTTTCTTCGGTCAACACGCCGTACACAATGCCTTGATTGAGATCCGTTGCTCGCAATCCCCAAATTCGACAGGCAAAGTGAATATTGTGCGAATCATGGACTTTGCTGAGATGGTACATGCTGCCCGGTTGTTTCGGGTACGGCAAAGTATCTTTGCGTCCATTGTGTTCGATCGTGATGTAGCCTTCTTCAATATCAATGTTCGGCGTGCCATATTCGCCCATCGTGCCGAGCTTGACCAAATGACAATCGGGAAACTTCTCTTTCATGATGTAGAGAAGATTGAGCGTTCCGACCACGTTATTGACTTGGGTTAGAACGGCGTGTTCGCGATCGATCATCGAAAACGGAGCCGATCGCTGTTCACCAAAATGCACGATCGCTTCCGGCTGGAACTGCTCCATCGATTTATTCAGAAAATCGTAGTTCGTGATATCGCCAATAAAAAGATCGATCGTTTTGCCAGTGAGGTCTTTCCAGCGTTGCAGCCGTTGTTTGATCGGCGCGATCGGGGTGAGTGTGTCAATGCACAGTTCGTTATCCCATTGTCGCCGCACTAAGCTATCTAGAATCCCGACCTCGTGACCCCGATTGGACAAATAGAGCGCGGTTGCCCAACCACAATAGCCGTCACCACCAATAACTAGGACTTTCATGCTTGCTCAATCTTTTCTGCGGATACTTTGCCAAATCTACCAGGTTTCGGCACGCATACGATCGCAATTCGCCGGGACTTCGGACGGATTCTCAGCCGTAGTCGATTGATTCGCGCAAATATCTATCGAATGGATGAAGCGCCACTCTTTTACGGTGTATTCAACCGAACAACGGTATCAAACCTGGACTTCATCCGCAAAACTATGCCAGCGGACAAACTCAAACGGATCAGCAATTGATCCCCAAACTTGCTGATCGGTAGCGGGATCGCGCCCTCGATCGAGCGTCGTCAGTCGCTCTTCGTTAATTTCAAACTCATTATCTAAATAAGTTTCTTGCCCTTTGCGATGCACCATGCAGGCTTTTCCAGGTTCGATTTTGCCCTTGAAGCTGCTGCCCGTCCATTCCACAATCATGTTGCATCCCGGCATCATTTCAAACTGATCGGCTGTCATTGCCTGAAGCCGATTTCGATCGCGAGAGGCTCCATAGAACTTGGTTTCGTCTCGCACTTGATAATTCTCGATTTCGATATGACCGTCTCGATCGATCAGTTTCAGAACTCGTAATCGATACGGATCATTCAGCGCATAATCATATGCCTGTTCGATGAAAAAACTAATTCCACCGAGCACTTCCAGCGGCAAAGGGCGCATACACACCCGAATGTGAGCATAAAGCGGCGGGTTTTCAAATGCCTGCTGCTGATTGCTAAAGTCCGCTGCCATCCAACGTGCCAAAGCTGCAATATCCGTAGAGTGCGTCATGTCGTTTGATCAAAATCTGGATTTTATTGTAAAGCGTTAAGGACAGCAAAAAATCATCCTTTCAGTCCGTTCAGCCGGAAGAGCAGAAACTGCGTGACTTGTACCAAACCATTAAAGTTGTCGTCGCTCACCAGGACTAAAGTATGGGAACCATCGGCTAAGCGTGCGCCGATCGTCATTCCTTCGAGGTTATCTAGCCGGATGCCCAACTGATTGAGATCGAGCAAAAGTTCTTTTCTCGCAGGCTGTACTTTTGACCCGCGTAAGGTTTCAATCCGAGACGTATCGCTAGCCGTTCCGGTCTCAACCTGAAATAATTTGATCCGAAATCCAGTCAGTCCAAGCGATCGCTCTAAGCTGAGAAAATGCCCGCCTTGATCGATCGACAAAAAATCGCTTAATCCATACTCGATCGCGCCCGTCGGCTTTGGATCTAACGGATAGGCGTGTTCAGAAATTAGAGTTGATCGCGCTCCAATCACTTGATAATGCAGAACTCGATTCAGCAAGCTCTCTCTAGTGTTGGGCAGTTCGAGATCTTGAACGAGCGGAGATTCGACCAAAGAAAATAGGCGAAACGGTTCAGCAGGCGGAGCGGTTGAAGCTCCTGCATTCAAAGTCAAAGATTCAAACCCACGATTGTCCTGAATGCCGCGCGTCTGCATCGTTCCGGCTGCATCGGGAATGTATGATTCTGGGATGGGCAAGGTTCGCTTCAGCCGTCCCGTTTGCAAATCAAATTCTCCGATAAACGGTTCGACCCCCTGTTTGACCACGCCTTCACTTGAAACGAATACAGAATCCAGCGGAGATAGCGCGATGCCTTCTGCGTCGATCGTTCCTTTCGCAAACGGCTGTCCAGTCTCATCGGTTAAGGTGGTGACGTTCTCAATTTCAACAGATTTCAGCGCATTTTGCGGATCGATCTGTAGTTTCAAAGTGTAGAATCGGGCGGGATTGCGATCGCTGCGATCGTCTGAAATCGCGTAGTAGCGGTCTCGCCGACGATCGTAAGTAATTGCTGACAGCCCCCCTACATCTGTCCCGTTAAAGTTTTTTTCAGGCAACGTATAGCTGCCGAGAAACTCAACCGACAGCGGCAAAAACAGCCGATCTTCTGCGGTGACACGCGGCAAAC
>DATJEM010000145.1:0-9318 GCA_035496615.1 Leptolyngbya sp. | reverse complement strand
CTACCATCAAAGAAATTGAGTTGAGCTTAATAGATATGATTCCTGAGTTCTTCGATCGTGCTGCGGTCGGTTCTGTGTGGCGGGTTCCCTATCAACAACGTGCGATCGCAGCAGAAGCATGGGCAAAGCAGCATCAGATTGCGCCTGCGAGTGCTGATCAGGTTCGAGTTTGTCTTTTAGCGATCGATGTGCAAAACACCTTCTGTATTCCTGAGTTTGAACTGTTTGTGGGAGGTCGATCAGGGACAGGTGCGATCGAAGATAACATTCGACTGTGTGAATTTATCTATCGCAATTTGGGTGCAATCACCACCATTGCTCCCACAATGGACACTCACACTGCAATGCAAATCTTTCATCCCATTTTTTGGATCAATCAAGCGGGAGAACATCCGATTCCGACTGCTACGATGATTTCATTCGAGGATGTTCAAAAAGGCGCGTGGCGCGTCAATCCTGCCGTTGCATTTAGCTTAAAAACAGACGATGCCACCTTGAACAAGCATGCTTTGCACTACACAAAACAATTGACTGATGAAGGAAAGTATCCCTTAACCGTGTGGTCTTATCATTCAATGCTGGGCGGAATCGGTCATGCGTTAGTGTCTGCGGTCGAAGAGGCAATGTTCTTTCACTGTATCGCTCGCCAGAGTCAAACGAACTTTGAAATCAAAGGGGATCATCCGCTGACTGAGAACTATTCAGTATTACGCCCTGAAGTTCTAACGACCGTTGGAGGTGAACAACTAGCACAGAAGAATAGTCAACTGATTGATAAACTACTCAAGTTCGATGCTGTCATTGTTGCAGGTCAGGCAAAAAGTCATTGCGTCGCTTGGACGATCGATGATTTGCTGACCGAGATTCAGGCATACGATCCAACCCTTGCCCAAAAGGTGTATTTACTCGAAGACTGTACCTCTGCGGTCGTGGTTCCGGGTGTAATTGATTATACCGAACAAGCCGATCAAGCCTACGATCGTTTCGCCGCTGCGGGAATGCGCTTAGTCAAATCGACTGACATGATTACAGATTGGTTCTAATCTGGCTATTCCTTTGTGCCGATTTCTTTATGACGATTCGTAACGACGATCGTGAACCTCTAGAATGGGAGAATGTTCTTCAACGTGGCTTAAACTTTACTGCTTATGTCTGTTCTGGCGGTTATTCTTCTTCTGGCAGTTCTGATCTTTGTTCATGAATTGGGTCACTTTCTAGCGGCTCGACTTCAAGGCATCTATGCGAACCGCTTTTCGATCGGGTTTGGTCCGATTTTATGGAAATATCAAGGCGAACAAACAGAGTACGCCCTCAGAGCGCTGCCGCTAGGTGGATTTGTCGGATTTCCCGATGATGATCCAGACAGCACGATTCCGCCCAATGACCCGAATTTACTCAAAAATCGCCCCGTTCTCGATCGCGCAATTGTTATCAGTGCGGGCGTAATTGCGAACTTAGTCTTTGCCTACTTTATTTTGGTTGGGCAAATGGCATTCGTTGGATTGCCCACGATCGAATACGATCCGGGCGTGATTGTCCCAGAAACGATCGCACAAGATGTCGCGGCTCAAGCGGGCGTTCAAAACGGCGATGTCATTGTTGGCATTAACGGTAAATCCTTGGGTGCATCGGAAACATCCATGAATACCTTACGCAACACGATCGAATCGAGTCCGGGTCAACCGCTGCAACTCTCGATCGAGCGCAAAGGTGAACCTGTCACCATCAACATCACGCCAAAAGATGAAGACGGCAAAGGCAGAATTGGTGTGAAACTACAACCGCACTTCAAAACGCAACCAAACGGCAAGGTTGTTTATTACAAACGCGCGGCAAACCCGATCGCAGTGTTTGGCATGGCAGCAACCGAATTTCAGCGGATTGTTTTCCTCACCGTGCAAGGCTTCGGACAGTTAATTAGCAACTTTGGCAATACGGCAAATCAAGTGGCAGGTCCAGTTGCGATCGTCGCGACAGGTGCAAGAATTGCCAAAACCGATTTTGCCAGCTTATTCAACTTCACGGCTTTGATCAGCATCAACCTAGCAATCATCAACATTCTGCCGTTACCCGCATTAGATGGGGGTCAGTTAGCATTCTTGCTCGTCGAAGGCGTTCGAGGCAAACCCGTTCCTTCCGGCATTCAAGATGGCGTAATGCAGACCGGATTAGTGCTATTACTGGGACTAGGTGTTTTTCTGATCATCCGTGACACGGTGAATCTCATTCCACAGTGACTACTTCTCGACGCAGTTCAGCCAAAAAACAGCGTGCTTTAGAGATTCTGGTGCGGCTAAAAAAGCTCTATCCCGAAGCTCCCTGCACGTTAGATTATCAAACTCCGGTGCAATTGATGGTGGCAACGATGCTCGCCGCCCAATGCACCGACGAACGAGTGAATACCGTTACGCCTGCTTTGTTTCGCCGCTTTCCAGATGCGGCAGCATTGGCAGGCGCTGACCTTTCTGAGCTTGAAACCTTAGTTCGATCGACCGGGTTTTACCGCAACAAAGCCAAAAATATTCAAGCTGCGTGTCGATTGATCCTGGAGCAATACGGCGGAGAGGTGCCGCGATCGATGGAAGCGTTGACCAGTCTCCCCGGAGTTGCCCGCAAAACCGCCAATGTCGTCTCGGCTCATGCCTTTGGAGCGAATATCGGTGTGACTGTCGATACGCACGTCAAGCGCCTAACTTACCGATTGGGCTTAACCCAACACACCGATCCCGTTAGAGTTGAACGAGATTTGATGAAACTGTTGCCTCAACCCGATTGGGAGAACTGGTCGATTCGATTGGTGTATCATGGTCGCGCCGTGTGTAATGCTCGGAGTCCACAGTGCGATCGATGTGCGTTGAGCGATTTATGCCCCTCTGCTGATCTTTGTGCTCCGCCTGCGAAAAATTAAAGGGCTATCTCAACCAGTTTTAGGATGAGCTAATATCAGCTTAACGGCTACAGCCTTGTGATGGTAGCGACGATCGCGCCGTCTAGAATTATGAGTTTATCGACAGTCGATCGCGCGAAGCATTTGATACCCGACTAAAGTGCGCGGGCGTGTAGGCATATTGAAGGGGTTTTGCAGAGTTGACCAATCGTGAGCAATTGATCCAGGAGCTTGAACAGGCTCTCGATGAGTGAGTACAAGCGGTGAGATTGCGCTGGAGACTGCTGTTGCAATTCGTTTTTTGAATGGAGGCATCGCGATCGTGGAGCGAGTACCCGCACGACCAAAAATAATTTTGCCCACATTTTCACAGGCTCATCGCGATCGCAGTGCGATCGAGCAAATATTGCGCAAATACGCGATCAGCGAGCGTTTCGAGCCTTTGTGTTTCTGAAGCTCAGTTATCGAGTCCGGGGAATGCGATCGCAAGAATTGACATTAAAGATAAAGGTTCGAGCAGGATTTTAGACCACGACCAGAATTAGAGTTTGGCGTGAGTTTTAAGATAGATCCGACGATAGAAATGATTTTTTCAGTGAGAAATTCTACTCAATCTCTCTATTGCTGGGTTTTAAACAAAGATAAATCTGATAAATTTGATCGTCCGAACTGCTGAGATTTTGAATCAGCTAGAAGCAATGCCAACGAAAGAGACTGTTTTTGCAGTGCTATTAATCTTTGTTCCGATCTCAATCGCGGCTCATTTTCTAGAGTGGGGCGCGATTGCAGTTTTTATTACCTCAGCAATTGCGATCATTCCGCTTGCTGCTTGGATGGGCAAAGCAACTGAGGAACTTTCTGTAAGCCTAGGTTCATCGATCGGAGGTCTTCTCAATGCGACATTTGGCAACGCCACTGAATTGATTATTGCTTTGATTGCCCTAAAAGCAGGGCTGGTCGATGTCGTTCAAGCAACTATCACAGGTTCGATCATTGGCAATCTACTCTTAGTGCTGGGATTTTCGATGCTCCTGGGTGGACTGCGATATCCGGAACAATCGTTTCAGCAAACCGCAGCGCGAGTGAATGCTTCATCGTTGAATCTGGCAGTCATCGCAATTTTACTCCCGACAGCAGCAAGCCTACTTTCGGGGGGCATTACCGAACCCATGATGCAGAAGCTTTCTGGCGCAGTCGCGATCGTGCTGATTTTAGTTTACGGGCTGATTTTGCTATTCTCAATGCGAACCCATACCTACTTGTTTGACTTGGAATTAGCCGCGATCGAAAACACAGAGACTTCCGAACCTGTAGAAGCACAAAGCCACTCAAAAAGCTTATGGTTTTGGGTCGGAGCGCTGTTGGGGATCACGCTGTTTGTGGCGATCGAGTCGGAGCTTTTGGTGAGTGCATTGGAAGCGGCGACGGCTCAGTTACAGTTAACTTCATTGTTTACGGGCGTGGTTCTACTACCAATTATTGGCAACGCCGCTGAACACGCAACCGCAGTAACCGTCGCGATGAAAAACAAGATGGAACTTGCAATGTCGGTTGCCGTAGGATCAAGCTTACAGATTGCCCTGTTTGTCGCTCCGATTTTGGTGTTAGCTGGATTTGTGTTTGGGCAGCCCATGGATTTGAGCTTTAATCCATTTGAAATGGTTGCAGTTGGTGTTGCCGTACTCTTGAGCAATTCAACCGTTTCAGACGGCAAATCAAACTGGCTCGAAGGAGCTTTACTGTTGGCGACTTATCTTGTTTTAGGTATCTCATTTTATTTCTATCGGGTTTAGGAGGTTTCAAAACAAAGTCATCACAATTACACCCAAAACCATGATGGCGGCTCCGCTAAGACGTTCTTGTAATCCTTTTTCGTGAAACATAAAATGACCAAACAAGACGCTAATCAATGCACTCATCCGCTTAACAGCAATGACTTGCGTAACCAATGTGTAAGTCACCGCAATCATTTGAAAGGTAATGGCGATCGCATGAAAAAGCCCAATCACCATCAGCGGTTTTAGGTTCGGTAGGATTTCATTAAACCGATGGCGAGATTTGAAGAATGCAAGCGGAAACATTCCCACTGCTAAATAGCTATACAATGCAGTTGACCAAAACAGCGGCGAAGAATGCACCACGCCAACCTTGTCGAAGTTAGAAGTAATACTCCAGATAAAGGCAACTACTAACATAAATCGGCTGCCCTTATTCCGAAAAAGAACTCTCAGAGGAGCCAAGTAACCCTGCTTGCGCTCTCGTAAGTTCAACACATAGGAACCGACTACAATTAAGAAAATTCCGATCGCGTCTGCGATCGTCGGATTCTCATTGACAATCAGCGGCGATGTGATTAAAAGAAATAATGGTGTTAATGTAACCAGCGGAACCGTCAGCGATAGGTCGGCAATCTGAATCGCTCGGATATAGAGCGTAAAGGAAATAACATTCAAACTCCCGCCAATGAACAACGCCATCCAAAACTGGAAATCAAGGGTAGGAATTCCAGCTAGCAGCAGCAGCGGAAGCAGAAACAGGACGGCAAAAATATTCGCTGTCCAAGCCACAATATAAACATCCAAACTTTTGAGACTGCGCTTACTTGAGACATCCTTCAAAGACTCAAAGAAAGCCGTTAAAATTGCAAACAATAACCAAATCATGAGGATTCCGTGGTTTCTTCTTTGCCGACTATTCGCTTTTTACAGCAGCCGACCTCTGAAGCTTGGACAAATCAGGCACTTGCAAACTTAGATACCATTCTGCTAGATCATTCTCACTGTGAGCGAAAAGCCGCTGGAGTCGCCCTCAATCTTATGTTTCGCTATCCATCTAGCGCAAAATTGGTGCGAATGCTGACCGCGATCGCCCAGGAAGAGTTAGAGCACTTTGAGCAAGTAAACCAGATTTTGGAGCGTCGAGCTATCCCTCTTGCGCCACTTGCCGCGCCGCCGTATGGCGCAACTTTGAATAAACAGATCCGCCGAACTGAACCCGATCGACGGCTGGATGCTCTCCTGATCTGTGGACTAATCGAGGCTCGCAGTCATGAGCGCTTAGGATTATTGGCGACGCACTGCGAGGATCAGGAACTTGCGAAATTCTATCGCGCATTGATGGCATCGGAAGCGCGGCACTATGGCGTGTATTGGACATTGGCGGATACGTACTTTGAGCGATCGCAGCTTAATCACCGACTTGAAGAACTAAGCGCGATCGAAAGCGAAATCCTTTCAACGCTTTATCCTGAACCTAGAATTCATAGCTAATGCAGTATCAAGACTTTACGATTCGGAGTTGGCAGCCTTCAGACCGAGCGATCGCATTTAATCTGATCGGGGCTGTGTTGGCAGAATATGGACTCTTGCAAGAGCCAGCAGGAGCCGATCGCGATGTCTTGGAAGTTGAGACTTTCTACCAGCAAACAAACGGCGAATTCTGGGTGATTGAGCAACACGGTAAGCAAGTGGGAACCGCAGCTTACTATCCCATTGCGCGAGGTCAGAACGCGGTCGAAATTCGCAAAATGTATTTATTACCCGAAGCGCGAGGATTCGGCTTGGGGAAGTTTTTACTTGCTGCATTAGAAAGCGCGATCGCACACAAAGGCTTCGAGCAAATTTGGATCGAAACTGCCAGCGTTCTTAAAGAAGCCGTACATCTCTATGAACAGAGTGGATACCAGCCAAGCACGGGAGTTGAGACATTCAGATGCGATCGAGTCTACGTAAAATATCTGAGTTAGCCTCATTCAATTGAACAATCGCATCAACCCGTATTTCGCATTCCCGCAGCAATCCCATTGATGGTGAGCAATGCCCCGCGCAATAGTTCGCCTTTGCTATAGCGCGATCGCACCACGCCCGAAGCCGCCAGCGTTTTATGTTGCCGCAGTCGTTTTAACAATGACACTTGGAGAAAGCCTAGCGGGACGATCGTGCCGTTGCGTAACTGTACCGATCGCTGAAGTTCGGGATCACCATCTAATAGCCGATTGCGTCCAGTGATCTTTAGCACTAGCTCACGAGTTAGAAAATACTCGTCGCGAATCTGCTCAAACACAGGCGCGAAGCGCTCTCGATCTTCGGGCTGAGTCAGTTCATCAACATAGTGACTGGCAATCTGTAGATCCACTTTAGAAAGCGTCATTTCAACTCTAGAAATTGCCATCTTGAAAAACGGCCATTTGTAATAGAAGTGCCGTAAGAGTTGCAGATGTTTTTCAGGGGCTTCTTCGAGAAACCCGCTGAGTGCAGTCCCCACCCCATACCAAGACGGCAACAAGAATCGGCTTTGTGTCCAGCTAAACACCCAGGGAATGGCTCTAAGACTACTGAGATCCTTTTTACCGCCGCGCCGCGCTGGACGAGAGCTAATCTGAAGCTGACTGATTTCTTCGATCGGAGTCACCTGATGAAAGAAATCAATAAAATCGGGTTGTTCATAAATCAATCCGCGATAGTGAACCCGCGATCGCGCCGATAGCTCTTCCATCACCTGCTGCCACGGTTCTATCTCATCGAACTTATTCAGCAGCAAGCTCCCTTGAATCACCGCAGTGGTCACGGTTTCTAGGTTGTACAGGGCTAATTCAGGCAGCGAGTACTTCGAGGCTAAAACTTCGCCTTGCTCAGTGATCTTGATGCGACCGTTCACGCTATGCCCGGGTTGAGCCAGAATGGCTTCATAGGCAGGACCTCCGCCGCGACCGACAGAACCGCCGCGACCGTGGAAGATTCGCAAAGCCACCCCGTGATCATCCGCAATCCCTTGAAGTGCCTGTTGAGCTTTGTGAATTTCCCAATTGCTGCTTAAAAACCCAGAATCCTTGTTGCTATCTGAGTAGCCGAGCATGATTTCTTGAAGGGCAATTTGAGTGCCGATCGATTCAAACCCACCCGACAGCAAAGCTTTGTAAAACGGATGCTGAAACACGCCCTGCATTACGCCAGGAGCTTTTTGTAGATCTTCTACCGTTTCAAACAAGGGCACAACTTGAACCGTTCCAAACCCCGTCGCTGGATCATACAGTCCTGCTTCTTTCGCAAACAGCAGCACCTCAAGTAAGTCACTCACCTCATGACTCATGCTGATGATGTAAGTCCGACAGATATCAAGCCCAAACTCTTGTTGAAGCTTGCGAACCATCCGGAAGGTGGCGATCGTTTCACGAGTCCGATCCGAAAATGGCATCTCGATCGGAATCAAAGGTCTACGAGTTTGTAGCTCCGTGATCAACCAGTTGCACCGTTCTATCTCAGTCATCTCGTTGTAAGCTTTCGGCAACAGATGGAGATACTCCACAATCTCAGTCATACTGTCGGAGTGACGGGTGCTTTCTTGCCGAATGTCGAGATGCGCTAAGTTGAACCCGAAAATTTCAACTTGGCAGATCAGATGTTCAAGATCTCGACAGGTTAAACCCGTTGCCGCTAAGTTGCGCTGAATCAGGCGCAGTTCTGCCAAGAAATCGCCGCCCGATCGATAAATCGTGGCTTCGTCGTATTCCGGGATCTCTTGCTGAAGTCCGTCGCCGTTGTGCAAAATTTGGTTGCGATCGAGCGTATTTTCCAACCGCTGGCGAATGTAGGCAAGTTTGAGCCGATAGGGTTCTTGGCGAAACCGGATCGATAAGCGATCGTACACATCGGGCATGCGCTGTTGATCTTGCTCAAGCGACTCTAATAAATCGGGTAGAACATCGCTCCAATGCAACGAAAGGCTCAATAGCTCTGTCAAAGATTGAGTCGATTGAATATAGCGCTCTAACACCAAACGACGCTGATAGCAAGCCGTTTGCCAAGTCACTTGGGGCGTGACTGAAGGATTGCCATCGCGATCGGCTCCCACCCAAGACCCAAACTGACAAAAATTCCGGCGCGGCATTTCCATGTTGGGAAACGATCCGTGAATCGCTTCTTCTAACCGAGTGTAAAGATGAGGAATCGCATCAAAAATCACTTCGCGGAAATAGTGCAGCGCATGATCCACTTCGTCTAAAACCGTCGGCTTGAATTGATGTAGTTCATCGGTGCGCCACCAGAGGCGAATCTCCTCAGTGAGCTGATCGCGTAGAGAATCGGCTTCCCAAGACGTAGAAAGACCGATCGCTTTTAGACTGTCCTCAATGCTATCTAGCTGCCGCAAAATCTTAGCAATCCGTCGCTGTTTGTCTCGAATCGTATGACGCACGTTTTCAGTCGGATGGGCAGTAAACACAAGCCAGACATCTAGCTGATTGATCAAACGCTGATTCTGCTGCGGCGGCACATTCAACTGTTTCAACCGAGGGAATAGCCAATGAAACGTACCAATTTCGCGCCGGGAAGCGGCTTCATGCAGGCTGCGTTCTAGGAAGTTGGTTTCAGGCTGTCCCTCGCCTTCGCCTGCTTCATTGGCGTAAGCTTGGCGCTGATATTTTGGATCAGGTT
>DATJEM010000144.1:0-7142 GCA_035496615.1 Leptolyngbya sp. | reverse complement strand
TGCCGCAGCCGCTAAAACCGTTTCCGAAAACTCGCGCGGCAAATCATGTTTGCAGCACACAATATCAATATCAGCGGCATCATCATCTGCGCCCAAGACTTTGGCGACTTTGCCGAGTGGGGCATATTGTCCGATCGGGTAGCGTTTGATTTGAACATGCGCCAAATGATCGATCGACTCATCAAGCGCGATGCCGTTATCGTTCACTTGAAGCTCAAACAGCAGGCGATCGTCGAGCGGAACAGCGCGAAATTCTCCGGCATCGTTTTGTTTGATTCTTGCCAAAACCGAGGGATTTGCCCGTTCTAAAATTAGCCGCACTTCGCCTTCAGGACTGCGGCGACGACTGCCTTCTTTGGTGACGCGAACTAAGACGCGATCGCCATTCCAAGCATGACTAAGCTGACTTTCGCGAATGTAGATATCTTCTGATCCTTCGACATCTTGAATCGCGAAGCAGAAGCCTTTACTCGAACAGCGTAATTTTCCTTCGACGACTCCTTCTTCGGTGACTCGGCGATATTTTCCGCGTTCTTTGACCAATATGCCGACTTTTTCTAAAGCATCCAGCGCAATCTGTAATCGGCGGAGACTGGGTTCGTCTTGGCACTCTAGCTTCTTCTCTAAAGCTTTGGGAGCAACCAGTTTGTCGTCTGTGAAGTTAGCAAGTAACTCAGCGATCGAGAATTCCATGAAGCGATTTGTCCTCGTGTGTTCAGCTTGGGGTGTTCAGGCAGCATTGGCTTTGGATTCGTTACTTTATCGCCACAACTGATCGAAACCGTAATCCGTGGCTTCAAGCGATCGCACGATAAATCAACAAGCCGATGCAGTTCCTAGTTTTAGCAGGTAGGAAGCTGCGAACCTTGCAGGCGACTGGGTTGGGGAACTTCGTTGAAGCTCCGAAGTTGACCAAAATCAACGGTTTCGGAAGTTCAGTTTCCGTACAAGAACACGCTGCGGCGTGGGAGTGCTGGATACTGCGGCATCGTTTCTCACGGCAAAGGGAGAAGTTGCGATCTTGCACGACTGCTCGACAGTCTGATATCACACAGCCAAACATTCCCCTTTCTATTCTTACTCAGGTTGGACACGATGGCACAGCGATTTTGGGATTTCTGAGATTTTGGCTCAGGCTGAATCATGAATTGAGAGGGCGAACATAGGCTATATTGCGAGGGCAGATTTCAGGCAGGGACACCATGAGAAGGCTGAAACGGCTGACGAAATATTTAACAGGTTGGTTATTCATCAGTCTGGTTCTCTTTAGCTGTTCTTCACCCGTGAAGGCAGACCCGAAGGTTGATCCAAACTTTGAAGCACAGGTTTTACAAGTGATTCAACACCATCCAGAGGCAATTTTGAATTCGGTGCAGGCGTATCAACGCGCTCAACAGGAAGCCCAGCAAAAAGCGCAGCAATCTTTCATTCAAGAATTGCAACAGAATCCGCAGACAGTGATTGCTCAATCTCCCACGAAGGGAGTGGGAAAAACCGTTTTAGTTGAATTTTCCGATTTTCAATGTCCTTACTGTCAAGCCGTCGCTGGAAAGATTGATCAGTTCGTGACAAAGCACCGCGATCGCGTCAAACTGGTTTACAAGCATCTGCCGCTAACGAGCATTCACGCTCAGGCGCTCCCAGCGGCAAAAGCAGCTTGGGCAGCCGGACAGCAAGGAAAATTTTGGGAGTACCATGATGGGTTGTTTGAGCAGCAAAAACAGTTAGGAGAGCCGCTTTATTCCAGCCTGGCGAAGAGCTTGAAGTTGGATATTGCCCGGTTTGATCGCGATCGCGCTTCCAAAGCCGCAGAAGCCGCGATCGCTCAAGATCTCCAGCTTGCTGAAAAACTGGGCATCAGTGGGACACCCTTCTTTGTGATGAATGGTCGCGTCTTTTCGGGGGATGTCGATCTACCGACGTTAGAGCAAGTGTTAGATCAAGCGTAATTGAGGCAAAGTGGGGAGTGAGGATGAAACGAGGGATGTGGTGGCTGTTTGCGGTTCCAGCGGTGGTTTCGATTGGCGTTTCGATTTCGACTCAAGCAATGGCACAAACGCCAACTCGGACGTATGCGCCGATTCCGCTAACGCCAGGGCAAGTCGTCAGCGATCGATTATCAGATAGCGATATTCCAACGGGGCAGGGCAACTTTGCGCGAGACTATATTGTGCAATTGCAGGCAGGGGATCAGATTGCGATCGATTTGTCCTCAGACAACTTTGATACGATCGTCATGCTATTGACTGCGAAAGGGGCAACCGTAGCAGAAAATGATGATGGGCCGGACGGTACGACAAATTCGCTGCTGTTTACCCGGATTTCGCAAACTGCAAATTATATTGTGCGCGTGAAGGCGTTCGGAGAAACCGCAGGCGGAGCGTTTAAGCTGAAGCTGACGCGATTGAAACCGGTTCAGTAGCAAGATTCGATTACACAAACATTCGATTACACAAACAAAAGAGGCAGCCCATTCAAGCTTGCCTCTTTTGCCCCAGAATTTAGCGATCGTCCCTAAACCGCTTCAAAGTTCTTTTCGCCTGTGCGAATCCGAACAACTTGATCTACAGGCGTAATGAAGATTTTGCCGTCTCCAATTTCTCCCGTTCTGGCTGCCACAATAATTTTGTCAACCACCATATCGACCTGATCGTCTTCGATCACGATTTCGATTTTGAGTTTTTGTAAAAACTCTACCGTGTATTCAGAGCCGCGATAGCGCTCGGTCTGACCTTTCTGTCGTCCAAACCCTCGAACTTCAGAAACCGTCATGCCGACAATTCCGGCATTGACCAGGGCAATTTTGACTTCATCGAGTTTAAATGGGCGAACAATCGCTTCAACTTTTTTCAAGCGCCTACACTCCTTAATCCTAATGTCTGTAACTTGGGCATGACACTATCTATCATTGTTCGCAAAAAAGATTTTGTAACAATCGATACGATTGCTGATTCGTTCTGCCCGATCGCAGTGCTGTCTCAGAGTTTCGCATAAGGTCGAAGAATTCAGACAGCGCGAGTTGCAAATCGTAATTTCGAGGTTGCAATGGGTTACAAATCGAGAAACCAACTATTTGGAGGCGGGCGTAAGCAGCGGACGCACGAGTAAGAAACCTGCACCAAAGGCACTGACAACAATCAGTGCGATCACGACACCGAGCATCCAACCTTTGAGTTCAAAGTTTGATTCTTTTTCTAGCTTGAGCTTGCGGCGAGGTTTGCTCTCTTGTTCGATCACGAGCTTCTCTTCTGGAAATGCAAGGCGTGGAGGAAGCGGAGCGGCTTTGGGAGCGGATATCCGGGGCGGCATCACCGGGATCTGAAGGGCTTCGTCGGGTTCATCGTCTTCTGGCAGCGTCAGATCGAGATGTAGGGGAATCGAGGGCGCGGCAGGAGCTTCGGACATCGTGCTTGAGAGTTTGCGGAGTTGGAGCGCTGATTGCACTGCTTTTTCGATCTCTTGACGCAATTGCTGATTTTGCCTGGTCAACTGTTGATTTTGGGCTTTGATCGACTCCATCGCGGTTTTGGTGGCTTGGAGTTCGGCAACAACTTCGCGATACACCGAAATCGGGACGGCGGGAGCGTGTCCGATCGCGGGGGCTTGTGCGGACATGACCGACGATCGAGGAGGCGTTTTTTGCGTCATGGGATTCATAGCAAGTGATAATCTGAACTGAGGCGAATTTGTAATGCCCTCAGAATAGCTGCAATTGAATCAATCAATGCAGTTTCCGTCAAGTTTTTTCAGAAAAATTCTGATTCAGGGGCGGGATTTCGGAGATTGCGGAGAAATAGGTGCCAAAAAAGCTAAAGTCGATCGCGCTTCCGTGCAATTTCGATTGCTAAGATCGATCGAGTTATTTTTTCTTCATTTGACATGATGCCAACTCAAGAGAGCCTCGAAGCGAAGTACGGGGAACGCCTGATCGAAGAAGGCAAGCTGATCACGTTTCCCAATCCGCGACCGGGACGACGATATACGATCGCGATTACGCTGCCAGAATTTACCTGCAAATGTCCGTTTTCGGGCTATCCAGACTTTGGGACTATCTGTGTCACCTATGTTCCGGATCAGCGCGTGGTCGAACTAAAATCGATCAAGCTGTACATCAATAGCTATCGCGATCGCTATATTTCTCACGAAGAGTCTGCAAATCAGATTTTAGATGACCTTGTAGAAGCTTGTGATCCGCTAGAAATCACGGTGAACGCTGACTATACGCCTCGCGGAAATGTTCATACGGTGGTGGAAGTGAACCACAAGAAAGAAGCTTAAGCGTTTGATCGAGATAAAGTCTTTGAGACCTGAGCGATCGCGCCTTTGACAACTGGATACTAAGAACTGTCATCGCAGTCAAGCATCACAGTCAGGGATTGGTCGCAACGATTAAGGAATTCGTTGCGACGATCGGGAATTCTACCGTGAGAATCGAGCAGATTGAACAGAATGTTGATGAGAATTCCATGAAAAATCTAAAAGCTGTTTGGGCATCTGGATTGATGGGCTTGGGTATTTTTTTTGTTGCGGCTGGGCTTTATGCACCCTTTAATTCATCGATTAGCCAACAGAAGCAGCGAGACGAGTTTGCCGCTTGCTTGATCTTGGGACTACCGCTGGCTGGATGGGGCGGTTGGATACATTGGGGGTTGCGCCGCGATCGCCAACAGAAATCGCTTGAAGCGCTAAAAGCCGCTTTTCACAAGCTGGTGACGCAAAACAATGGTCGAGTGACGATTCTGGCTTTTTCTCTAGAAACGGGACTGACTGGGACGGCAGCAAAAGCTTATTTAGACCAATGCGCTCAAGAATTTCAGGGTAATTTTGATGTGGATGAGGAAGGCAACATCACCTATCGATTTCACCTCGGCAGCAAGCCGGAACCATCTTAAGTCCTCTGCTTGTTTTGTCATCGAGGTAAAACGCAAAGGTTAGGGTTTCAAGGTGGAGCGAAATCGCCGCAACACCCCGATCCAGACTCCTCCGATCGCGCTTCCCAACAGATACGGCGGAAAGTCTGACCATACGAACGTACTCCCAAGCACTAACCGACCGGGAAGCGTGGCGCGGAAGGCTTGGAGCAAAGGAGGCTTCCAGAGTTGAAGGAACTCGATCGCGCAAGCAAACAGGAAAACGGAGAGGACTGTTTTGGCGATCGACCGTTTCGGAAAGCAAAATTGCACCAATGCAACCCACAGAACTTGGTAAGCAATGCTGCCAAACACATCGCTAAACCAATCTGGGAACATCGGCGAGAATCGGACAAAGTAGCCGAGCGGAATGACCAGTACGATCGTCAGCAGCAAGGCAATGCGATAAGACATGAATGCTCCATAAGCTATGCTGGAAAGCTATGTTGGATACCTTGTGGGTCTTACTGACCGCTAATCGCCGGATTAGTCTGAACAACGGGGGTAAGCAAGGTGACGCGGCTGCTACTGACCAACATCGCGGCAAACCCTCGATCGCTCAAGGTTTTCAGAATAGAGTTGGCAATCTTGCGATCGCTAGTCTGGACTGCCAGCAAATAAGGACGTTGTTCAAACGCAGCCAGTCCAATGTTTCGATTCAAAGCTTGCTGAACTTGGGACGCTAATTCGGGACGATTGTAGAAATTCACAATCACCGCAAACCCTTCGCCTAAAGGTTGTGGATTGTATCCGGGGTTTGTGGTTGCGTATGCGACATCTGGTTGAGCCTGACTGGGTTGAGCTTGACTGGGTTGAATTTGTGCGGACTGAGGCTGGACTGCGGGCAAATCTCCTTGATTGGCGTTCTGACTGGTCGTTTGACTGGTCGTTTGAGGAGCATTCGCCACTCGACCACTTCCAGGCGGAATCGCGACAAAGGCTCTTAAGCGAACCGTATCATTGAGATAGTTCGCCCAAGAATTCGCAGTATCGGCATCTTTGTAGCCGCCAACCCGCGTCACGCTTTCACCAAAATACTTGCAGACTGAAATTTCTGCATTGCGAGAAACGACGCTACGGACTCTCGCTTGCGCTTCCGGGGTACGAGTCACAATCAGTAGAATGAACTCATTCGATCGCGGTGCTTGGCAGTTGGGAAGCTGCACCTGAGCAGAAACAACCTGAGCAGAAGCAATTCCGCCAACCGCGATCGCTACTCCTGCGAGTCCGGTGAATATCGATCGAAGCGTCGTCTGTCGCATAGAAATTTGGGGGATTAAGAAACAGGTTCAAGAGATGCCAGCGGATTCGGAATCGTGTCCGACTGCTGAAACTCTCCAGTGATGACATATTCTAGACGCAGCTTGAGCCAGGTAATAAATTGTTTCTGGGTCGAGACGATCGCCACGCAAGGACGCGGACATTTTGCTTTGATGTTTGCCATTTCTGGCGCTTCTAAGAAAGCAGGTTCTTTGACCAGCCAAAAATCAATTTCTCTCTCTTTCTCCTGATAGTCGCGGTACCGTTCTTTAAGCACTTCATCGATCGGTTCTTCTTCCAGCAAAAACTTCTGGCTTGCCAAAACGTAGTAGTAAGTCGTCATAGAATCTTCCTCATTCATCAGTCTTGAGTTAAAAAATCCGGAGGTTCTAAAGCTCTCCGCGAATCGCTTGTTTCATTTCTCGCACCGCCCGTTCTAGTCCGACCAAAACGGCTCGGCTAATGATCGTGTGCCCAATGTTCAATTCTTCCATACCGGGGAGTCGAGCGATTGGCTGAACATTCCAATAGGTTAAACCGTGTCCGGCGTTGATGCGTAATCCAGCCGCGATCGCCATTTCACATCCTTGCGCCAGAATCTCTAATTCTTTCGCTTGCCCTTCTTCAGAATACGATCCGGCATACTGTCCCGTGTGCAGTTCGATGAATCTAGCTCCGGTTTCTGCCGAGGCTTCAATCTGCTCTTGGTCAGCATCGATAAATAAGCTCACCGGAATTCCAGCGCTTTGCAATGTGCCGACGACTTGAATCATGTAACCGAGATTTCCAGCGATTTCAAGTCCGCCTTCGGTGGTCACTTCCTCACGCTTTTCGGGAACAAGGGTAACGTAATCGGGTTTGAGGTCAAGCGCGATCGCCACCATTTCATCAGTCGCCGCCATTTCGAGATTCAAGTGCGTCCGAACGGTTTGCCGCAGCAGGTGGACATCGTGGTCTTGAATGTGGCGACGA
>DATJEM010000143.1:0-7564 GCA_035496615.1 Leptolyngbya sp. | reverse complement strand
GTCGGAACCCGTTCGTCTTTGCTAAAGTTACGAACGCGATAATGCTCCTGTGACCAGTCGATAATTCGCTGCCAAGTGAGGAACGGGCGAGCTGCGTCGGAGTTTTGGGGAGTGACTGAATACATAAGCTAATAGGCTGTTAGAGAACAGTGGGACTTTGACAAGCGCTGAGTAACAGCAAAATTGCAAGAAGGACTTGATGAAATCAGAACGTCTGATCGAGACTACAAGTTCCTTACAATCCGGTACCTTACGAGATCATACGGAGAAATCTGCCCGTTGCCAGTAAGATCACGGTGATCTTTACAGAATTAAGCATAAATCGCTGGTAGATTTGAACTTTTCAGACCGAAATCCGTTTTATTTCAGAGGTTCAACCGTAATTACTATGAATTGTAACCTACCGAAGATTACTTATCCTACACTTCGCACATTGTTACTGGTAGAAATCTGCCAAGCAATCTCCCAAAAGAAGGATGTTCAAGTAGCAAATGGTGCGATCGAGTGTGCGAGTCATACGCCAAATCCCTCAAATCTCGCCGCTTTTCGGCGGAAACCGCTGCTCAAGCGAGTGACAAATCAAACTGCGATCGCGGCTTATCGATCGGCGATCGCGATTCAACTTGCTGCTGAATCAACGCAATCTCATACAGAATTTGTGTATCAAGTCGTTCAGTTTTTCCAGATCTCTGTTTCAAATTCCTTAGAAAACGAGATTGAAAAAGCACTTCTGCGTAATCTTACGGTCAGTAGCACGGAAACCGGACAACTGGAGTTTGAATTTGAGGATGGCGCGATCGCACTCTGGCTACAGACGGTACTACAAGGATGTCACTTCAGCCAACATTTTCTGCCTGATGCAAAGCTTTCAGAGAATTCTCAGATTTTTTACTGCCAATACCACTTTGCTCGATGCTCGGCTCTCCTTCGCCTGGTCGATCTGCCGAAAGTCACTGGTCAAACGGTAGAAGTAGCCTGGTTAAGAGATGGAAAGCTTCTGTTAAAGCAAGAGCGATCGCTGGTCGCGCAAATCATCACGACTTTGGATCATTGGGAAGAACGATCGGCGTTGCAGCTGGCGATCGCGCTTGCTCAGGCGTTCGAGATTTTTTACCGAAAGTGCCAAATTGTCAAGTACAACACCGTTGATCCTGAATTAGCGCAGTGTCGATTAGGTTTAGTAATGATTACTCATTGGCTTTTGAAGCAGCTTTTGGAGCAGGGCATGGGCGTTTTAGCACCGGAAACCCTTTAAGAATCAGCCGCGCAGGTGGAGAGTGAATGTCACAGTAATGTCATGAGATTGCCATAACGAATTTTTATCAGCCAAAGCGTGACAAACCGGGGGAAGCCGCTTATATTATTGGAGTGTGAGGAGCGAACCAGCTAAGGACACCGAGACGAAACACGGCCAGTCGTCGGTGTCCTTTCTGATTTTAAACAGATTTTACGAGAGCAAGAATTTCTCGATCGCCACGGCTGCCCCATCCGCTTCAACATCGGGTGCAACCCACTGAGCAATTTTTTGAACTCCTTCGGGAGCATTGCCCATCGCCACTCCAGTTCCGGCATACTGAATCATTTCAAGATCGTTGAAGTTGTCGCCGATCGTCATCACATTTTCAGGTTTAAGATTCAGCAACTCCTCCGCTAAGTATTTCACTGCTGATCCTTTATTTGCCTTTGGATTCGTTGCCTCAAAGAAGGTTGCAACCGATGTGGTTAGATACAGTTCAGCAGGCGTGTACTGTGTTCGCAAAGCACCAAGCAGGGAATCGATCAGGTCAATATCGTCGCTGAGTGCAAGTACTTTCGTCGGCTTCAGGTCGATCGTCGATCGCAGATCCCCAACCTCGATCGGCACAATTCCCGATCGCTGAACATAAGCTGCGGTTTCAGGAGTCATCGATCGAATGTAAAGATCGTCATTGATATAGAAGTGAATCGACAGCAATTTCCGAAGTTTTGGCTGCTCAAAATAATCGAGCAGTTCTAAGGCTTGCGCCTTCGGCACTGACCAATGACGCAGCACATTCTGGGTGCTGGGATCTTGTATCCATGCGCCTTGATACGCCATGAGCGGCAACGTTGACCCAACGGTTTGATGGAACCGGAGTCCAGAACGATACATTCGTCCGGTGGCGATCGCAATCTGTACGCCGCGCTTCTGTGCTTGGGCGATCGCTTCTCGGACAGGTTCGCGGATATTATTAGACTTGCCTGCGATCGTGCCATCAATATCTAAAACCAGCAGTCGGATATCAGGATGCTGCATATTTATTCACGGTGAAAGGTCTGCATCATTCATCGTCTACCTTAAAGAGCGCGTTATGGCTGAAATCAGAAATCAAACAAGAGTGAGCCATCAGATTTTATTCGTTACGCTCTGGCTGACATTGCTAATGTTGGTGGTGAAGGTGGGGGCAGCTTGGGCAACCCGATCGCTGTCGATTGTTGCAGAATCTCTTCATACTGTGATCGATGGCTTTAGTACGGTTTTGAGTTTGGTGGCGCTGTCGTCACCGAATCGGCAATCGGGGCGCGAAGTTTGGGGACATGGGCGACTAGAGGCAATGCTGGCGCTGCTGCTGGTGGCGCTATTGGGATTTGCGGGGTTGAGCTTATTCGGTGTGGCGATCGTTCAGTTAGCCACTCATCCAACGTTGAGAACCCTACCGCCCATTCGGATGCGATTATTAGTGATCGGATTGTTGGCGATCGTGTCTCTCGCCAGTCTTGGGCTTGCAGTATTTGAGCGCAAAGTTTCGCGATCGCTCGATAGTTCGGTGTTGAAATTAAACGCGCGGCATCTTCTTCAAGACGCTTGGCTAACGGTGCTTTTGATTCTCGGATTATTCGGGATTTGGCGGGGGTATTTCTGGCTTGATCCGCTGTTGACGATCGCAATGGTACTCACAGCGGGATTAAGCTGCTGGCGAGTGTTTAACTGGCAGCTACCGATGATGGTGCGACAAGTGGCGATCGCACCTGAAGCGATCGGGCAAATCGTCCGACAAGTACAGGGCGTAACGCAGTGCTATGAGGTGCGATCGCGGGGAATTGTCGGGCGGCAGGTGTTTGTAGAGATGCAGGTGACAGTGCATCCAGAGTTTTTGGGCGCGTCCGAATGGATTGTGGAGCAAATTGAAGGGGCAATTCGCGATCGATATGGTCCGGTACAGGTGATGATTTTTGTCCAAGAAGCGCAGGACGATTTGCAGCATCCGTTTGAGTCAGTACGCTCAGATCAGTCTAGTTGAGAAAATTGGAATTAAAGTGCCGGAGGTTTCTCGAAGGGTTGAGTTCGTTAGAATTGGGGGGTCGCCCTTTCCCGCGTGTCTTATGGCTCACATTCCTGCAAAAATCTGTATTCTCGGTGGTGGCTTCGGAGGCTTGTATACCGCACTCCGGCTGCATAATCTGCCCTGGACAAAGACCGAAAAACCCGAAATTACCCTCGTCGATGCCCGCGATCGCTTCGTCTTCTCGCCGCTACTCTACGAACTTGTGACGGGAGAACTTCAATCTTGGGAAGTTGCGCCTCCTTACGAAGAATTGCTCGAAGGCACCTCGATTCGATTTCGCCAAACGAATGTCACCGAAATGAATCTCGAAACTCGGCAAATTCGGCTCCAAGATGGGGCTGTCGTTGATTACGATCGCCTAGTTCTCGCAATGGGCGGTGAAACTCCGCTGGATCTCGTGCCGGGTGCTGCAGAATTTGCGATTCCCTTTAGAACGATCGCAGATGCTTACCGATTAGAAGATCGCCTGAGACAATTAGAAAATTCGGATGTGGATAAGATTCGAGTGGCGATCGTCGGCGCGGGATACAGTGGCGTTGAATTGGCGTGCAAACTATCCGATAAATTAGGCGATCGAGGTCGAGTGCGCTTGATCGAACTATCGGATCAAATTCTCCGATCGTCGGCTCCTCACAATCGCGAAGCGGCAACAAAGGCACTAGAAGCCAGAGGCGTTTGGACGGATTTGGAAACCTCGGTTGAGTCGATCGAGGCTGACAAACTTGCGCTCTTATATAAAGGTGTCGTTGATTCCATTCCGGTTGACTTAGTGCTTTGGACGATCGGAACTCGGATGAATGAAGTCACCCAAACCTTGCCGCTTAAACAGAATTCACGCGGTCAAATTATTGTGACACCAACTTTACAAGTGGTTGATCATCCTGAAATTTTCGCGATCGGAGACCTTGCCGACTGCAAAGATGCTGACAATCAGCAAGTGCCTGCGACTGCCCAAGCCGCATTTCAACAAGCGGACTATACTGGATGGAATCTTTGGGCATCTTTGAGCGATCGACCCTTGCTGCCCTTCCGCTATCAATATCTTGGGGAAATGATGACCCTCGGCATTCATGATGCCACCTTCACGGGACTCGGCATTCAACTCGAAGGAACGGCTGCTCACTTGGTGCGGCGATTAGCCTACCTCAACCGGATGCCAACCTTAAAACATCAAGTTCGCGTCGGACTCAACTGGATGACTCGCCCCCTTGTCACCGCATTTACCCAAAAAAGTGAATAATAAACGGTGTGTTTCTGCCAGGTTGAGTTCTGGAACCTAAAGTTATGAAGCGTCCCCATGTCGTGTTTTTTGATGCCGTTGGTACATTGTTTGGGGTGCGAGGGAGTGTGGGGCAGGTCTATCAGGAAATTGCTCAAAGCCACGGCGTTGTAGTCGATGCAGCGATCGTCGATCGCGCCTTTTATGCCGCATTCAAAGCTTCTCCACCCTGCACCTTTCCCGGTGTTGATGTATTAGAAATTCCTCAGCTTGAACGACAGTGGTGGAATACACTCGCGCAGCAAACCTTCGATCGAGCAGGCGTACTCGATCAATTCGGGGATTTCTCTAGCTTCTTCTCGGATTTGTATGTTTATTTTGAAACTGCTAAACCTTGGGTGCTTTACGCAGACACGATTCCAACCCTCGAAAAACTCCATCGCCTCAACATTCCGATGGGAATTTTATCAAACTTCGATTCTCGACTGTACAAAGTTTTGAGAGCATTGAACTTAGCGGATTTTTTTGCATCAGTCACGATTTCAACTGAAGTCGGCGTGGCAAAACCTGACCCCAAGATCTTTGCGATCGCGCTTGCGAAACATCAGTGTGAAGCGAAAAATGCTTGGCACATTGGTGATAGTTTGCAAGAAGATTACGAAGCGGCAAAGGCGGCGGGATTGAGAGGGGTGCTGCTCGATCGCTGAAACGATCAAACTCTGCCAAAAAAGATTCGAGCATTAACAGCCCTATTGCTAAAAGCGAGTTTTGTCTATCCGAATTGAGACCTGATGAAATTCTAGAACTTTTGATTGAAGACGATCAAGCCCGAGGAATCCATCTCTCTTCACCCCGATTCTCAGCAGCGTCTAGTCTCGATCGCGTCGCCCATTCTGTCTGAGTTTTAATCAAAAAGGTTTGGTATAGTACTCAGATACCAAACGGTAGTTCTTATGCCTATCAAACCGTCTCAGATTTTGAGTTTGCTCGATCGCAAGCGCGAAGACTTCATGTCGTTCGATCGCACAGCACTTCAAGCCTTGCAGCGATATGGAACTGCCCTGATCCAAATGTCGCAGAAGTCCGATCAAGCGTTACTCACTGCTTTAGAGGGTATGACCGACTGCGGAGCGCGACCGTTAGAACCGCTAGGACTGTTCCCTGAATGGATTACACACTGCAATCTAAGCTGGCAAAATCGGGAAGAAAGCTTGAAATGGGTACGCGATCGTATTACTGGAGTTTCGACATTTTCAGTGGATGGTTCTCAAATCTATCCCAGCAAAGACTTCTCAATTCCGATCGCGCTAGTGCAAATCGGCTGGTATGAGAACTATCATTTGCCTTCCGGCGAGTATGAGAAAGACATTGATCTAGATGTATTAACTCCAAATGATCTGAAAGTGGGGCGGGGCGATCTTGCCGATCGACGAGTCAATTTGCGCCGCTTTGAAATGGAGTGCGATCGTATTGTGCAATATATGGAAGAACGGGCTGGAAATCAGTCTTGTCTCGCGTTCTTTGATGGTTCCTTGATTGCGACATTTGCAGAAGCTTTTGATGAAGAAACCCGAAATTTTTATGTGCGATGTATTCGGAGTGTTTTACAAGCGAGCGAAGATTATCGCATTCCGGTGATTGGTTATATTGATACTTCGAGCGCGCGTGATCTAACAGAAATGTTACAGCGATTGTGTCAGCTACCAGAAAGCAGCACAATTCATGATGCTCAGTTGCTGAATCGGGCTAAAAACCAGATGCAATGGGGCGATCGGACTCCGATCTTTCTGTGCCAACGTCCCGGAATTCGCGATTTGTACTATGAGCAGCGCGATCGGATTGCGTTCACTTATTTGAAGACCAGTCAAGACGGATATCCAGCGCGAATTGAACTCCCGCTGTGGGTTTATGAAGAAGGGTGGCACGATCGCGTTTTAGATTGGGTGCGGGCAGAGGTGATTGTGGGCGGCGGTTATCCTTATGTGATTGAAACAGCGGATCAAGTAGCCGTGTTGAAGAGCGACGATCGACAAACCTTTTATCGACTGCTGCAAGATTGGGCAGAAAAAGAAGATCTCGCCCTCCGACTCTCACGCAAAATGATTAGTAAAGTGAGACGGCGATAGTGATTTGAGAACGTGATGCGAAAAATTTATGTGAAAAATTTATGTGAAAACTAACTGATGTTTCACTCCGATCGCCGCTCTCGCATGAATGTAAGCCGGATCAGGAAAGTGAGCAATCGCTCGATCGTAAGACTCGATCGCATTTCCATATGCACCCATCTCCGCGAGTAATAGTCCGCGATTGAACCAAGCTTGGTGATAGTTAGATTGTAGAAACGTGGCTCGATCGTAGTTCTGCAATGCTTCTGCATAACGTTTTAGGGCAGAGAACGCATTGCCGCGATAGTTCCAAGCTTTCGAGCAGGCTGCATCAGACTGAATTGCAGTATTGAAATGCTCGATCGCGGCTAGATATTCTTCTCGCTGACAACACTCACAGCCTTTTGCTAATGCGGTTTCTAAGCGACTCATAAAACTCCCTTCATTCATTTCTCTAGTATCTAAGCAAAGGTCTCTACCGTCTGGGTGGGATTCCTCGACTCGATCTGATTCGGTTAGGAGAGACGGAGAACTTCGATCGCGTTCTACACTAAAAGCAACTGTTCGAGGAAAAGCCTGTGGATTCGTCACTCAATACCCTCATCGAACTTCTCTTAGGCATCAGTCTAAGTGCAGCGGCAGGATTTCGCGTTTTTGTCCCGCTTTTAGTTCTAAGCAGTGTTTCCGTATTCGGACATTACGATCTGCCGCCAAATTTCGACTGGCTTGAGAATCAGCAAGCGTTTGGACTATTTGCGATCGCCAGCGTTCTCGAAGTGATTGGCTATTCGATTCCCTGGTTTGATCATGCGCTCGACTTTTTAGCCACCCCCGCCGCGATCGTAGCGGGAACAGTTGTCGCCGCTTCGGTCGCTCCAGATATGAATCCGTTGATCCAATGGACATTAGCGATCGTTGCAGGAGGAGGCACAGCA
>DATJEM010000142.1:0-5262 GCA_035496615.1 Leptolyngbya sp. | reverse complement strand
AGCTTGGGCGTGTTTGCAGTTAGTCCAAACCATCAGAAGTTAGCCTACGCGATCGATACGACCGGAGCCGAGCATTACACGCTATTCTTTCTTGATCTCAACACCCGCGAACTGTATCCAGAACAGATTCCTGATACTTACGTTTCGTTTGCCTGGGGCAATGATAATCAGACCGTATTTTATACAACGATGGATGAAGCTCATCGACCCGATAAGCTATTTCGGCATCAGTTGGGACAGTCGATCGCAAACGATCAGCTTGTCTTCCATGAACCGGACGAAGCCTATTTTCTGTTTTTAGATAAAACACTGAGCGAGGCATATCTACTGCTGAATTTGGGCAGCAAAATTACTTCCGAAGTGCATTACCTAGATGCGAACAATCCAACAGGTGAGTTTCAAGTGATTCGCCCGCGCACTTTAGGCATCGAATATCAGGTCGAACATCATTCAGAGAGTTTTTACATTCTCACAAATGAGAATGCGCTGAACTTTAAGTTGATGAAAGCTCCGGTTGCAAATCCGATCGTTGAACACTGGGAGACTGTGATCGAGCATCAAGACGATGTATTTCTCACGGATATCAGCGCGTTTGCGGATCATTTGGTGATTTACGATCGCCAATCGGGTCTCCCCAACGTCCGAATTCGGAAGCTTTCGACCCATGAAGAACACACGATCGCGTTTCCAGAGTCTCCCTACGAAGTTTCAGAATCAATCAATGCTGAGTTCAATACTAGGATTCTTCGACTCGGATACACTTCGCTAGTCACTCCATTTTCGATCTTTGACTATGACATGAACACACAAACGCGGGAGTTGAAGAAAGAAACGCCTGTTCTCGGTGGCTACGATCGCACTCAATACCAAAGCGAGCGGCTTGAAGCAATTGCGCCCGATGGAACAATGGTTCCGTTGTCGATCGTCTACAAGCGCGGGATTGAGCGCAATGGCAAAAATCCGCTTCTGATGACGGGCTATGGATCATATGGATTTAGCTATCCCGATTCTTTCTCATCGAGCCGTTTAGCATTATTAGATCGTGGAGTGATTTTGGCGATCGCGCACATTCGAGGCGGTTCAGAACTAGGGCGCAACTGGTACGAAAACGGCAAGTTCTTACACAAACAGAATACGTTTAGCGATTTTATTGCTTGTGCTGAAACATTAATTCAGCAAGGTTGGACAGATGCCGAACATTTGGCGATTTCGGGCGGAAGTGCAGGCGGATTATTGATGGGTGCCGTGATCAATCAGCGTCCAGAATTGTTCAAGGCTGCGATCGCCCAAGTTCCCTTTGTCGATGTTGTCACCACAATCTTAGATACTTCATTACCGCTGTCTGCAACCGAATGGGAAGAATGGGGCAATCCAAACGATCCGGTTTTCTATGACTATATGAAAGCCTATTCTCCTTACGACAATGTTGAAGCAAAGGCTTATCCTGCTTTGCTCGTTACGGCAGGACTGAATGATCCGCGTGTGGCATACTGGGAACCCGCAAAATGGACAGCAAAGCTACGACAGCTAAAGACTGATCACAATGTGCTATTGCTGAAAACGAACATGGGTGCAGGTCACGGAGGCGCTTCTGGAAGATACGAACGCCTCAAAGAGATCGCGTTTGAATATGCCTTCTTGTTGAACCAGTGGCAGCTAGTCGCTTAGATTGCTTCTGGGTTGAAATCGATCAGCTCACGAGTTGCATAAGTTCCGATCGGACTCCAGAGTAAATAAGGCACAAGCAACCCGGTGGCAAGCGATGAAATTGGGAAAACAGCGATCGCCAGCACCAATCCCAGTACGCCCCCCAGTCCACCGTTCCGATCGCCAGACTTCGCAACCTCAACGTCAGCGGAATGTAAGCAACAATCACAATTTCAACCAGCAAATACAGTCCCATCAGCAGCCAAGTTTTGAGACTGCCGGGATCTTGCTGCCACACCAAAATCGCGGATGCTGCACCACAGACAAAAATCACTGTCCAGATTACCGGAATTGCAGGTTCGACGATCGCGACCCAGCGAGGAAGATTCAACCGTTTGACCCAGCGAATATCTTCTTTGGGTCGAATCAGAAAACTTCCAAACGCAACCAACAACGTCACACCCGCAATGATCATCCAAGCTTTCATTGTTGTAGTCTCCGGTAATCTGACAGTTTGACCATAGCGAAGCAAAAATCGCTAGACCTGTATCCGCAGACGGAACTATCCCACATGAATCCGGGGACGCTGCTCCGGGTTCCTTTCTGCCTTACGCAACACTTCACGAGTCAGAACTGCAATATCTCCTTCACCGAATAGAATGAAGCGCAGAAGATATAAAACTGGGTTGCCTTCGATCCAGCCAAAATAGACATGAGGAAGTCTCCCGGTTTCATCCCGAATTGCTAATAAGATCGCCGCGATCGCATTTGGAACTGCGGCACTCCGCGCCCTCAAGATGCGGTATTGCCCCACCTGTACGCCTCTGACCTGAATTTGATCAGCAAACTCTGACGCATCGGAAATCTGGATTTCTAAAAATAGAATCGTTTCCTGCGCCGGAATGTGATTGTCTTCGCGAACTTCCCGCTCTTTGAGAAAATACTCTCGTTCGCTGCCCGTATTCAATCGATTTGCAATCAATCGAATCGAGTGATGATTTTCTTGGGCAATGAACTGACGCGCTGCCGGATCAAATTCAACCGATTCGGCTCTCAGTTCAGTCGATCGCCAAATTCGCGATACCAGAGAAGTCAGCACGATCGCCCCAATAAACAAAGACGCAATCCGCAACCCTTCCGGTCGTTCAATGATATTTACGACAGTCGTGTAGATGAAGACTAAGGTAATGATGCCAAAGGCAATCAACCTCGATCGATGTTGCCGCGCTGCAAGCGTCACCGCAAACGCCGCTGAACTCATCAATACCAACACACCCGTTGCATACGCTCCTCCCTGCTCTTCTACATTTGCGCTAAAGATCACTGTCACCGCAAAGGCAACCAGAGTATAAATTAGAACTAGCGGACGAACCATCAGTGTCCAGTTGGGAGCCATTCCGTAGCGCGGCAGGTAGCGCGGCACAATGTTCAGTAGCCCCGCCATGGCAGAAGCGCCCGCAAACCATAAAATCGTGATTGTACTCAAATCGTAAACTGTCCCAAAGCCATCTCCCAAGTAGAGATGTGCCAAATAAGCCAGCGCCCGCCCATTCGCTTTGCCACCCGCTTGAAACTCTGCCGCAGGAACCAACAGCGTCGTAATCAAACTGCTTGAGAGCAGAAAAAAGCTCATAATCACAGCAGCCGTCATCAACAATCGAGACGTATTGCGAATTCTGCCCGCCGGATCTTCTTCCGTATCACTACTGCGCCCTTTCACTAGAGGCATGACAGCCACTCCGGTTTCAAATCCAGACAGCCCCAAAGCTAACTTCGGAAATAGAAGTGCAGCGACTCCAATCATTCGCAGGGGATTTGATTGTTGTGCGAACAGTGCGGTTTGCCAGTCAGTCACGACAGCTAGATGGTTAAACACCCGAAAAACCCCTGCGCCGATCGTAATCAGGTTCAAACCCAGATAAATCGCAACCAAAAACACCGCAAGCCCGATCGCTTCGTGGAAGCCCTTAAGAAACACCGCCGCTAGCAGCGCAATCAAAAACAGGGTAATCGCAACGGTTTCCCCATGTAAAAAGCTAGGGAAAAAAGGATTTTCCACTAAGTGAGCAGTCGCATCGGCAGCCGACAGCGTAATCGTAATGATAAAATCAGTCGCCACAAAGCCGAGCAAACATAGCACGAACAACTTACCCTGCCATCCCGGAAGCAAATGTTCGAGCATGGCGATCGAGCCTTCTCCATGCGGACTCATCTGAGCAACCCGACGGTAGATCGGCAGCGCTCCAAACAGCGTTAACAGCACTAAGATCAAGGTCGCGATCGGAGAAAGTGCCCCCGCGGCGAGTGCTGCAATTCCGGGCTGATAGCCCAAAGTCGAGAAATAATCTACTCCTGTCAGGCACATTACTTGCCACCAAGCTTTTTTGACATGGTTCTTTTCGGCTTCACTGCGCTCAGGATGGAGTAGCCACTGAGTAAATTGCCGTCGATATTGCTTCGGTGGAACAATCGGTCCGACCATAAATGCGATTCCTACAAGACTTTGGATCAGTTGAGCCTTTAAACAATTGCATAGAAATCCGATCGCGATCAATATCCAAAGTTAAGATTCTCGGCGACAAGCTAGACCGGAACTGGCTAGACCGAAACCGGGTAAGTCGGTTGCTGATTTCTTTCAACCTGTCGATCGACTGCCTGACGATAGGTATCAACAACATGATTGGGCAAAAGATCGCCGTTCTGAGCCAGGAACGACCACTCTTCGCCCGTATGCACATAAGTTCCGCCAGGAGACTGAATGGGCGGCAACAATGGCACAATATCTGCTAAATTCACAATTCGATAGTGATTTGGGACAGCTTGAGCATGAATCCGCGCAAATGTCGGGTCTCCCACTCGCGCTCCAGCATACGTATAAAGCTGAATCTGTGGCTTCAGTGCAGGAACACTCAAAGCCAGATCTAAGGCTGCGAGGACTGCCAGCGATGCGCCTAAACTATGTCCTGTAATATAGCAAGGGACTGACGGATCTAACTGCTTTGCCAGATCGCGAGGGAGCGGCTGAACAATGCTTTTGTAGTTGTCAACAAAGCCTCGATGCACTTTCCCTAAAGGTTCTTTTTTGATCGGTTCATAATACTCTTCCTGCCGAGCGTAAAAATTGTACAGCCACTCAATATTCCGCTGCGTTCCGCGAAACACAATAATATTTCGAGTTTTTGAGGCAAGGACAAAGCCGAGATAAACGGGTGTAAGTTGCCTAAGTTTGATGGCTTCTTTTACAGTTTGTCCGATCGCAATTTGGGCATCGTCGGCTTGTTGCTCTAGCGGATCTTGAGAATCGTTCTGGGCGGCGGTTGGCACATCCACCTCGATCGTATCTTCTACCTGAGCCTCGTGTCCTTTGAAGGATGCGATCTGAGTATAGCGATCGAGTTCCGGGAAATAGGCAGGCAGCGATTGGATTGAGCCATCATAAGTAGAAATCATTTTCCCGGTGAGATACTGTTGCGTTGCGAGTTTGCTGCACTGAATCAGTAAGTGCGACATCTCTCGACTGTAGGGAACCGTAGGATGCGATCGGGGAACAGAAGCTTGAATGTTGAGACCTGCCCGAATTTTCTCAGCATCGGCTGCAAAGGTTTGCTTGAGAAG
>DATJEM010000141.1:0-3374 GCA_035496615.1 Leptolyngbya sp. | reverse complement strand
TTTTAGAGCGTGTTGATCAAGCTTAGTCCGATCAGCGTAAAGCTGCAAAGTGAGCCAACTGCAAACATCATCGATCGCAGCACGGAAATGTTCAGGATATAAAATATCGGGAAAAAGAACCGCGCGATCATCCATCCGATCGCTGCCCATCCTGCAAGTTCAGAAGTTTGATTCGTCACATATGCCATCAGTGCGGCTGCGGCAAAAATTGGAAAGGCTTCCAGCGCATTTTGGTGTGCCCAAGTTGCGCGTTTGCCATAATCGGGAAGTTGGTCGAAGGTGGCGCGCGGCGCAGACAGGGCTTCTTTGCCAATCTGGAGCCGGGCATAGGCAACGATGAGAAACGGCAGATAAATCCAAACGACAGCAACCGCGATCGCGATCAGTAACAAACTCGGAACGGACAATCCAAGCAGCATAAAATTACTCAAAACGAATTAATCAAAACCTATCAATCGAAACACTATCAATCGAAATACTATCAATCGAAGTAAAAGAGTGTGACCACTTTGCGCTGATCTTCTGCGTCTTGGCAGGTTCGCAGCAGCGTATGACTATCGTGGAACGCAAACGAAATTAGCTGCTGGCAGCGGGAGATAATTTCTTGGTTACACAGCGCACTTGCTTCGCTGAGAGAGAGAGAATTGTTCTCTGGGCATTCGACCAAGTGCATGACGTTTTCAAGCTGATCGCGAGATTCTTTCGGCTGTCGATCGAGTCCCTGCGGTAAGATCACTGTCAACATGGATGGATCAGCCCGCAAAGCCCCCCGAATTGCGGCAAAGTTTGTGCCTGTAGAACCGGATGTGAGCACCCGATTTCCTTCCAGAACTAAGGCATAAGCCATCAGTTCAATCAAAGCTTGATGCGTAATAGGAACATGGCGCGAACCGAGAATCGCAATCCGCTTCGATCCGGTTTGCTGAATTGTGGCAAGTTCTTGTAGAAAATCATCTACTTTGGGTAGATCGTCGATCGACTGGCTCAAAGGATTTACACAGTGTGACAACGCCGTTTATTGTATCAGACACCTTTGACCTTCGAGTGATTTCCCATCAGTTCCAGTACTTCATTCCCCATTCGATGCCGTCTTCACTTGCATGGAGCATCACGTCGCATTCGATTTCCATGAGTTGCTTGAAAAATGAAAAAAAAAGATTTTGCGATCGCCGCTTTCATTCTCCTGATGGGGGGAACGCTTTTTCTCTGGCTGTACTTCAGAGCCGCCCTTGCTCAAGAGCGTGATACCCCTGATGTGATTAAGGCGGCTGTCAAACTGGAGCTAACTTCTGCCGATGTTGTGCCGATTCACGACAATCCAAACCGACTCATCATTCGGGCGGGTTCTTTGGGTTTCAAAACTTATTTAGAGCAGCAAGGTTGGGTTGAGGTCGATCGATTGGGCGCATTAAGGGTTTACCGTCGAGGAACTCAGCGGTTGCACGCCTACTGCGATATGTTTTCTACTCGGTATGCAATCTGTAAAATTTACCCAAATCCTTGAGTCAAGAAATCTTGATGTATATCTGGGGACTTATGGCAAGAATAAATAATGTTTTTTAACATAAGAATACAGAATGAATGAACCTGCTGTCTAACCCAGGATTTCCTATGATCCGTAAACCCTCTGTCGAATTGGTTTCGTTTATCTCCAGATTAAGATCTGGACTCTGGATCTTCGGAATCTCGTCTTGGTTGTTTGGAATTACAGACCGCTCGATCGCTGCTTTGATGGACGGATACCTTTCCGCGATCGATATCGCTCAATTGTTCACTGCTTCGTTTTTCTTTATTAGCTGGCTCTTTCTGAAACCGAGCAAGCTATTCTAGCTGCGCGAATTCTAATACGGGCAACTTAACAACAAAGGTTGCCCCTTTGCCTTTTCCCTGGCTTGCTGCCTCGACTTTGCCGCCCTGTAGCTCAACCAAATGACGCACGATCGCAAGCCCTAACCCCAATCCGCCAAACTGTCTCGTACTGCTGCCGTCTGCTTGGCGAAAGCGATCGAACACATGAGGTAGAAACTCAGAATCAATCCCCACACCATCATCCGATACGGTAATCTCGGCGAGTGGTGCAGATGATTCCTGCTCGATTCGCGAAAGCTTTACTTCAACTCGACCGTTTTTTGATGCAAACTTAATCGCATTTGAAAGTAGATTCCATACAACTTGCTGAAGTCGATTTGCGTCACCTAGAACAATGCAAGGCTGGTCACTGCTAAATTCGAGCGCAATTCCTTTCTGTGCCGCTGAAAGTTGTACCGTGTCGATCGCCGCTTGGATCGGCTTGTTTAAATCAACTCGTTCATTTCTCAGTTCCAGCTTTCCTTTCAAGATGCGCGAAACGTCCAGCAAATCATCAATCAAATTAAGCTGAATGGCTGCATTGCGCTCAATAATTTCTAGTGCCCGTTCTGTATGAGATGGATCAAACTTTCGTTGTCGCAGCAATTGAACCCAGCCCAAAATCGGGTTCATTGGTGTTCGCAATTCGTGGGACAGAACCGCTAAAAATTCGTCTTTGATTTGATTCGATTTTGCGAGTTCTTCGCTTCTTTGCTGAAGTGATTTTAATAAGTTCGATCGATCCAGCGCGATCGCCACTTGATCCGCTGTTGCCTGCATTAATTCTTGTTCTTCGGCTGTAAAAGAAGTCCTCGATCGACTCCCAAATGACAACACTCCTAATACTTTTGCTTGATTGATCAAAGGTTGGCTTGCATACGCTGTCACGCCCATTCCTTTGATCAACTGCGTTTTTTCTGACGTTGAGTTTTGCACATTGCTCAAGCACACCTGAACTGCGGTCTGTGCTGTCCCGCCGCAGACCGCTTGCCCAAACTCTAATTCTGCAAATTCCGCTGTTTGTTGAGCCGTTAATCCTTGAGCAGAAGCCAGTCTAAGATAAAATTGGTCGTGCCGCGGTGTGACCAAATAATTGAGATACAAATCGACCCCTAACTGGGTTGAAAGCTTCTGAAACAGAGCATCTAACAGGGTAATCGGATCATCGGCTGATAGCAAATCTCGCGTCGTATCATAGAGCAGGGTCAGCTTCTCATTTTGCTTTCGCAACGCTCTTTCTGCCTCCTCGCGTCGCCCTAAGTTCCGCTGCAACTGCAAAACCAGAATCCCTAAGACTAGCCCGATCGCCAAACATCCTGGAATCGTCAGGCTGACGATCGCATTCAATCGCTGCCGCTCTGTCTCTATTCGTCCCTGCAATAGCTGATTTTCTTGCGTTTGCATTTGAGTAATCAGGACTCGAATCTGACTCATCAATGCTTCACCGCGATTGCTTAAGAGCATCGATCGCGCTTCCGCCAAACGACCCAATTCGACAAGCTTGATTGTCTGCCGTAGAAGTGCCA
>DATJEM010000140.1:0-3878 GCA_035496615.1 Leptolyngbya sp. | reverse complement strand
ACATTGGCGAAAGATGGCTCTTTAGCATCGCGTCGTCAAGCAATGGGATACATCTACGACAAGCAGCTTGTTCATGCTTTGTTTGAGAATGCTCCTGAGCGTTACGCCGATCGCAAAGGCGGCTATACCCGCATTTTGAGAACGATTCGTCGTCGCGGTGACAACGCTGAAATGGCAATTATCGAATTGACCTAAGATGGCAACGGCGCAACCATCCGTGCAGCGAGTCGCTTTACTGATTCAGTATTTGGGCACTCGGTTTTATGGATGGCAACGGCAACCGAACCATCGCAGCGTTCAGGAAGCAATCGAAACCGCGATCGCGTCTGTTGTTGGTCATCCGGTGGTGATTCACGCCGCAGGGCGCACCGATACGGGCGTTCATGCAGCCGCTCAGGTCGCTCATTTCGATGTGGCGACGCTGATCCCGGCACACCGATGGGCAGATGTGATCAACGCTCGGCTTTCTGATGATGTGCTGATTCGGGCATCGGCTGCCGTTCCCTCAGACTGGCACGCCCGATTCTCCGCAACCTGGCGGCGATACCGTTATACGATCTATACCGAGGCGCGACCGAATTTATTTGCTCGATCGCTGTCTTGGCACTACTATCACGCTCCGCTGGACGAATCCAAAATTCAGCAAGCGCTTGATCCCCTCATCGGTCGCCATCACTTGGCAGCTTTTGAGAAAGCAAACTCTAGCCGTCCGCATTCCTGGGTGGATGTTCAATTCGCGCAATGTGTCAGGCAAGATTCGTTTCTCTATATCGAAGTTCAGGCAAGTGGATTTCTGTATGGCATGATGCGGCTTTTGGTGGGACTGCTGATAGAAGTGGGTCGTGGGGATCGATCGATTCAGGACTTTACGCGCTTGTGGACAGAAGAACGGCGCGACGAAGTGCGGTATGCGGCTCCGCCTCAAGGACTCTGCTTACTCAGAGTGGGCTATCCTGAGATGCCCTTTCCACCGGAACTTTGGTTCGATTCACAGCCGAAACTGGTTTTACCACCGCGATCGACTGTGCCCGAACTCACTCCCTTTTAACTCAACCCTACGCTCATGGAAAATCAAACTTATATTCCCCCTATCGCTTCGATCGAGCGCGATTGGTACGTTGTTGATGCAGCGGATCAGCGCCTCGGACGCTTGGCGACTGAAATCGCGATGGTACTTCGCGGTAAGAACAAACCGACCTACACTCCGCACCTTGATACAGGCGATTTTGTCGTCGTGATCAATGCTGAAAAGGTCGTCGTCACCGGCAAAAAGAGTAGTCAGAAAGTTTATCGTCGCCACTCCGGTCGCCCGGGTGGAATGAAAACCGAATCCTTTGAGAAGCTGCAAGCGAGATTGCCCGAACGCATTATCGAGCAAGCCGTGAAAGGGATGCTGCCGAAAAATTCGCTGGGTCGCCAACTGTTTACCAAAATGAAAGTGTATGCAGGAACCGATCATCCCCATGCCGCACAGCAACCCAAAGTTTTAGAAATCAACACGATTCCGGGAGACAAGTAATTTATGCAAGCCACTGAAGGACGGGTGATGTATCAGGGCACAGGTCGGCGCAAAACGTCGATCGCTCGTGTGCGTTTGGTTCCGGGCGAAGGCGCGATCGTCATTAACGGTAAGCCGGGAGAAGTTTACCTTCAAGGAAATGCCGAGTATCTTTCGAGTGCAAAAGCGCCCTTAGAAACGCTCGGTTTAGAAGCTGAATACGATGTTTTGGTGAATGCTCACGGTGGCGGTCTCACGGGACAAGCCGACGCGATCAAAATGGGTGTGGCTCGTGCGCTGTGCCAGCTTGATCCCGAAAATCGTAAACCGCTGAAAATTGAAGGGTATCTAACCCGCGATCCCAGAGCAAAAGAACGGAAGAAATACGGTCTGCGCAAAGCCCGGAAAGCTCCCCAGTTCTCGAAACGCTAATTGTTACAATAGAGATACAACACTGGAGAAACAGCAATGGCAAAGGAAGGCATTCATCCGACTTGGTATCCCGAAGCAAAGGTTTACTGTAATGGTGAAGTGGTCGCAGTCGTCGGCTCAACTAAGCCCGAACTGCACGTTGATGTCTGGTCAGGCAATCACCCATTTTTCACCGGAACTCAGAAGCTGATTGACACTGAAGGGCGAGTCGAGCGCTTCATGCGGAAGTACGGCATGAGCAGCGAAGAGCAAACGTAGGCGATTTAGGTTGAAAACTCAGATGACGATCGCGTGAATGAGTTGCCGCGATTGTCTTTTCACCTAAATTCTCCACGTTTCGAGGCTAATTCAATGGCTGAAGCATACCTAATCGACAAACTAAATTCAGTTGAGCAAACGTTCAACGAATTGACGCGAAAACTCGCTGACCCGGATATCGCGAGAGATCCGGGCGAGTTTCAGCGCGTGGCAAAATCTCGATCGTCGCTAGAAGAAACGGTCAATACCTACGAGCTTTGGCGCAAAACTGAGCAAGATTTGGCTGATGCACGTCAGATTGTCAAAGAGTCGGGCGGCGATCTAGAACTGCAACAAATGGCAGCGATGGAGGCGGAAGAACTCCAGGAAAAACTTGCGGAACTAGAAAAGTATCTGAAAATTCTCCTATTGCCGAGCGATCCAAATGATGAGCGCAACATCATGCTGGAAATTCGGGCAGGTACAGGCGGCGATGAAGCCAGTATCTGGGCGGGTGATTTGGTCAGAATGTATTCGCGATTTGCGGAGCGTCAAGGGTGGCGCGTCAAAATGGCAAGCGAATCACTCGCAGAAGGCTTGGGCGGATTCAAAGAAGCCGTGATGGAAATTCAGGGCGATCGCGTTTACAGCAAACTGAAATTCGAGGCAGGCGTTCACCGCGTCCAGCGCGTCCCCGTCACTGAAGCATCCGGACGAGTTCACACTTCAACCGCAACCGTTGCCGTAATGCCGGAAGTCGATGATGTTGAAGTTCACATCGATCCGAAAGATATTGAATTGACCACAGCCCGATCGGGCGGGGCAGGTGGTCAGAACGTCAACAAAGTAGAAACCGCCGTGGACTTGATGCACAAGCCAACGGGAATTCGGATTTTTTGTACCGAAGAGCGATCGCAGCTTCAAAACCGAGAACGCGCCATGCAGATTCTTCGAGCGAAACTGTATGAATTGAAATTGCGTGAGCAGCAAGAAGCGGTGACTTCGATGCGTCGATCGCAGGTTGGGACGGGTTCTCGATCGGAGAAGATCCGCACCTACAACTACAAAGACAATCGCGTCACGGATCATCGATTGGGGCAGAACTTCGCTTTGAATCCAGTGCTAGAAGGCGACCTCGAAACCGTGATTGAAACTTGCATCTCTCAAGACCAGCAAGAGCGATTAGAGCAACTGGCGGCTGAAAGTGGAAATGAAGCGGTTGTGAAATAGATGCCAAAAAAGCTTGTGATCTGAATTTGCTTCTAATTTCCCGCCTGCCGCAATGAATCATAGCGGTCGAGAATGGGGTTTGGAAGGCGGATTTTGGCTTGCTAGACACAAGGATACAGTGCCGAGTTTTTAGAGCTTCTCATCAGCGCAAGTCGGCTGACGTTTGGAAAGAGCGATCGCAGCTACTCTATGTCTAGATATACCAAGTACTTGATCGATATGCAGTCAGGAAAACAAGATCTTTTTGCTTTCCTTCGTATCCAGATCGCTGCATCTCTCGCGCGAAATTCAGAATTCGGCGAGCCAAAACGTTCTGAGAAGTCATATTGAATGCTTAAGTTTCTTCAGAAATTCTTGGGGAATATTAGATCTATCAAATTTTGATTGCTAATTTCGGAGTTTAGAGCTTATGAAAGATGTTAGTTTCCAGAGCGCGGTTGCACACTCTTTGGCAAAGTACCGCAATCACTTGGAATTCACT
>DATJEM010000139.1:0-4876 GCA_035496615.1 Leptolyngbya sp. | reverse complement strand
TGAACACATTGAATTACTCGGTGGAGTCCATCAGGCATTTATTCGATCGCTGCCCCACATTGGCACACCGTTCTACGCCCGTTATACCACCATCACGCCACAACATCCCGCCCCCGCCAAATGGACATATGATCAAGCCCTTTTCGGCTTTCCATTAGTCGGTGCATTGTCGAGACTGCATCGATTAATTCATGCGTTTGGACAAGTTGAATGTGTAAATTGTCAAACTCGCTATTGGAACTTAGAACACGATCGCTATGCCGGATGTCTCTCCAAAGCCCAGCTTCAGTTCAAACAGGGTATGAGTGCCGATGTCATCTACGGCAAAGGTGAAGCGCTTTGGACAGCGGAGCGCAAATTAGAAGCACAAGGCGATCGCGGCGCACTGATTTTCGAGGGCGAACAAGGTGCATTGATTGATTCAAACGGGGCAAGCACGATCGAAGTGGGAGCTAGACGCGGACTTTTCACCAAAGATACCAGCGCAGTTTTGGATTATCTATTGGATGGGACACCGCTGTATGTTCAGCCTGAAGAAAGTTTGTACACTTTGAAAGTGGCGATCGCCGCTCAACGATCCGCAGAACAAAATCAAACGATTACGATCGACTCAATGTAATCGACTCAATGTAAAAGCTTGGAACAAAAGCTCATCGATCGCGTCAACAGGTGGGTAGCTCCTCACGCGCCTTCCTGCTACGCTCAGTATGAATGAATTTAACCCCTTACCCAACTCCCTCTATGCTGCTGAAACGAAGTTTGATGCGCCGCGTGGTTCCGATCCTCGCCCTTACAGGTAGTTTGATTGCCAGCGTTCCGCTGATTGCATCCGCTCAGGGACTGCCAGGTCTTACCATTTTTAGCGGCGTTGAGCAGAAAAAACAACTCAGCTATCGGCTTGATTTCGGCGGTAACAGAGGATCATGGGATCGCTATCGTTTTCGCATCGGACGCGACAAAGTAAAAGTCGCGATCGCCCAGTTCTCGATCGACTATCCCAACTACTACAAAGGCACGTTCGATCCCAAGAACGTGGAACTGATGGTCAACGACAAGAGCGTCCCGCTTCAAGAAGTGAAATGGACTAAAGAAGATAGCGTGATCGAAGTCTTTCCAAAAGAACCCGTTCCGGCTGGATCTAGCATTGAACTGATCTTCTCAAACGTGCGAAATCCTGACAACGGCGGAATGTTCTACTTCAATTGCCGCGTGCTTTCTCCTGGAGATGTACCTCTGCTGCGCGATATCGGCACCTGGATTGTATCGATTCAATAATCCCGAATTGTGATACTCTAGTAGACTGTGACTTTTCCCGCAGTCTACTTACTTTTTGCTGAATTATTGATTCACTGGAGCCACGGACATGACCAAGCGTACTTTAGGCGGAACAAGCCGCAAGCGCAGACGAGTATCAGGATTTCGCACCCGGATGCGAACCAAGAACGGACAAAAAATTATTCAAGCGCGTCGCCGCAAAGGTCGGTTGCGCCTGTCAGTCTCGACTTCTTGATCGATCGCTTTGCTGCCGCCAGAAAATCGACTGCGACATCGGCGAGATTTTGATGCTGTCTATCAGCGCGGATCTCGTCGAGGCTCTCGCTGCTTCACCCTCAGAGTATTAAAACGCCCGGGGCAAGCCACGCAAATCGGCATTTCAATCAGTCGGAAAGTGAGTAAACGCGCAGTCGTCCGCAATCGCATCAAACGGCAAATTCGGGCGATCTTGCGAGAATTTTTGCCCTACACTCGATCGGGATTCTCGATCGTGATTGGGGTGAGACTAGAAGCAACCGAGTGTGATTATCCCCAATTTCTGCAAGAATTAAAGCAGTTATTGATCAAAGCCGAGGTGCTGAATGGCAGTTAAAGAAGAAGTTTTTTATGACGGTGGACCTCACATCGGGGATCTAATTGTTAACGTCCTCTTAGGCTTCACCATCATTTGCTTACCGCTAACCGTTGGCGCGATCGTTCGGGCACTGTGGTTACGGTATCGCATTACCAATCGCCGCATTAGTGTCACAGGCGGCTGGCAAGGACGGGACACCGCCGATGTGATTTATTCTGAAATTACAAAAGTTGTCACTGTGCCGCGTGGGATTGGAGCCTATGGCGATATGGTGCTGACGCTAAGAGACGGGAGCCGCATCGAACTGCGGGCCATTCCGAAGTTTCGAGAAGCGTATGATTTTATTAACAATCAGCTTTCCGAAAGAGCAAAAAAAGCCAGCGGTAGCCTCGGAAGTCAGCCATAAATTTGCGCCCTGAGCGCTACACTGGATTTGGCATTTCGATCAGAGTGCCAACATGAATCAGTAGACCCTATTAGGTAGACGTAAAGCGAATGGACTTTGGTGTAGGCTTCTTATCCAATAATGTGATGCTGCCGATCCTAGATTTTTTCTACGGGATCGTGCCGAGCTATGGGTTGGCGATCGTGGCGTTGACTCTAGTCATTCGCTTTGCCCTCTATCCGCTGAGTGCGGGTTCAATCCGTAGTATGCGCCGCATGAAGGTCACACAGCCTGTGATGCAAAAGCGCGTGAAAGAGGTTCAGGAAAAACATAAAGATGATCCCGCTAAACAGCAGGAAGCAATGAGCGCACTCTATAAAGAGTTCGGTAACCCCCTCGCGGGATGTTTGCCCGTTGTGCTGCAAATGCCGATTCTGTTTGCGCTGTTTGCCACTTTGCGAGGGTCGCCTTTCTCGGATGTACCTTATACGTTGAACTTTCAGATTGTGCCTCAAGCTCAAGTTGAACAGGTGGCACCGCAAGCATTCATCACGTCGCCTCAGAATATTTATCTGATGGACGGCGTTCACTCGAAAGTAAGCGCGATCGCTCCGAGCGGCACGAAATTAGCCGTTGGCGAAAAAACCAAAATCGAGTTTCAAACCAGTGACGGTAAGCCCTTCTCAGATCTGCGAGCGGAGTATCCTGATAGCAATCTGGCTCCGAAATTCAAAGCGACTACTGGGGCAGAGCGGATTAAGATTAACGATGACGGCACGATCGAAGCGCTCCAAGCGGGAGATGCAACCGTTCAGGCATTTATCCCTGGATTAGCGGCTGACAAAGGCTTCTTATTCATTGACAAGTTAGGTCACGTTGGCGCAGTTGATCCTGATGGAACCTGGCATTGGGACATCATTGGCATGGTGGTTTTCTTCGGAGTCAGCCTTTATGTTAGCCAATTGATCTCAGGTCAAGGTTCAACTGGCAATCCTCAGCAAGACACTGTAAACAAAGTGACCCCGGTACTGTTTTCTGGGATGTTTTTGTTCTTCCCGCTACCAGCGGGTGTGCTGATGTATATGGTGTTGGCGAACATTTTCCAAACGGCTCAAACGTTCCTGCTGTCGCGTGAACCGTTACCTGAAAACCTTCAGAAGCTCGTGGATGCAGAAGCAGCGACAACCGCGAAATCTGGCGGCGGAAGTGCTGCAAAATCAGGTGGAGATGATTCTCTGCCCTTTGAACCCGGTCGTAAGAAAAAGGCATAGTTGGGGACGTATGGTTGAAGCTCAATTACAGCAGCGGGGGCAACAGTGGCTAGAAACTTTTCTGAAGCTGGCTGGTTTTCCGGCGCTCGTCACGGTCGAAGTTCGAGAGACCTTTGCTGAAAGAAACTGTTGGTTGACGATCGACCATACTTCCCTACTGCCCAACCAAATTGAAGCTTTACTGGGCGACAATGGCGCGGTGCTAGATTCGATTCAATACCTAGCGAGTTCGATTCTGAATATTGGGCAAGCCGAGCAGATGGCTTACACGATCGAGCTAGAAGGATACCGCGATCGCCGACTCCAAGAACTGATCAAAATTGCTGAATCTGCTGCTGAGAAAGTGCGTGAATCGGGCGAAGAATACGAAATCAAATCGCTTTCCTCAGCCGAACGTCGGCAAGTGCATTCGATTTTGCAGCGCAGCAAAGAGGTCGAAACCTACAGCCGAGGACAAGAACCCGATCGCCGACTCGTCGTGCGTTTGGCGGGTTCAGAGGCAGCGGCAACCTAAGCAATGTTCCGAGATATCCTCAAGGTGATTGCGTTTGGGTAAGAAAGTCGTTGATATCTTCTACACCTGCGTGAAGAGAGGTGGAGAATTTTTCTCTACCGATCACTTCACTTCCAACAAACTCGCCTGAAGCCTCAAACAGTTGCGTCCGTTCACTTGTAGCTGGTATTCCACCCGATCCATGAGGCGATTAAGAATCAGCCAACCGTATCCATGTTCTTGCATGGCTTCCGGTGACGGGGCAAGATAGGTCGAAAGATCAAACCCCTGACCATGATCCCAAATCTCGATCGCCAAATCGCCATCTCTCAGTTCCAGTCGGAGCACCACTGGCAGATCCGGTCGATCGCGATGGGCGTGTCTCACCACATTCGAGTATGCTTCGACCAATGCCAATCGCAATCGATTCGACTGGCGCGACCAATCTACGTGATCACCAATCTCCAGCGCCAAACTATCTAATAGCCAGCGCTCCACAATATCCAAAAACCGCAAGTCACTAGGGATGTGAAGCTCAGTTCTCATCAGTTATAGAACCTCCAAAGAGAGAATAGTCTGATCATCTTCTTGAATGGCATTGTGTGATTGAACTTGAGCCAAAAGCTGTTTGAGATCCAAGCATTCCCCAGCTTGCTGAAGAAGTTTCCAGAGTCCGGTTTGGCGCAGCATCGCTCTAGCCGAATCGATCGCAGGACTCAACGATTCATCCGATTGAATGGTCGCTTCGGTAATCCCGTCACTGGTGAGCAGAAAAATTTCGCCATCGTGCAGTTTTAGATTTCCGGCGATCGCTTTCCAATCCGGCAAAATTCCTAAGGGAACGCCGCGGACTTTGAGATAGGTGGGTTCGCAGTTAG
>DATJEM010000138.1:0-5893 GCA_035496615.1 Leptolyngbya sp. | reverse complement strand
GTCCCTTGTCCGAGGCAGCGTCCCTGAATCCAGACTTCTGCCACGAAACGGTGCGGATCATTATGAGTGTTCCCGGTTTCTTGAGTGCGGTATTCAGGCAAGATTTTCTGATGCCCTTGCGTCCAGTTTTGCAGGGCGGCTTTATAGTTCTGTCGGGCAGGATCGGCGAGAATTTCTTCGGCGAGCGGCTGAAACTGTTCGTCTAGCCACGAGTGAATCAAGCTGAGGTCATGGGTACTGAGATAGAGCGCCGCAAGAATGGCTTCGAGCGAATCAGCAAGACGGGAATCCCGCCCAGCCGGATCAGATTTGGCGCTGGAACCGACGAGTAGATACCGATCGAATCCGAAAGAATCTGCAATTTTGGCGAGAATGCGATCGCTAACCAGCACCGAACGAATCGCCGTGAATTCTCCCACTTTCAAATCGGGATAAGCATTGAGCAGAAATTCGGCGGCTGCCAGTTTGACGACTGCATCCCCAACAAACTCTAGCTGCTCGTAATTGCGATCGGCAGAGAACGTACTGTGAATTAGTGCTAGATCGATCAAATTCCAATCGATCGCGTCAAGCTGAAGGATTCCCAGTCTTTGCGTCAGGGCGCGGAGTTCCTGCTGGCGGCGGGGGTAGGAGAGGGTCATCTGCGGGTAAAAAATCAGGCTATTCTCATCCTAGAAGGTGAGTCCCCTTTCAGACCAATCAAGCCGATTTTAAGACTGCATAGGTTCGCTCAATTTCACTGACGGTTGCCGTAGTGAGGAGGGGGACAGCGGGAATTTCGTGAGGATTCAGGGAAATCGTGGTGACTTTCAGCTGATCAGAGCCAAGCAAAAACGGCGTGATCCCATTTCTGCTACTGTGCCAGTGCTGCGATCGCACTTGTTCGATCGCGCCGGGAAGAACACCTGCTAATAGGGCTAAAACCTCGCTCGGCAGTCCAACTACGACTTGCCGCCCAAAAAATTCTTCAAATCCGGCTAACAATTTTTCAGCGCGAATCATCGGATCGGGATGATCAACAATCTTCTGTAACCAACGCCCCCATTGAATTCTGCGCCCGTAAGCCCGACGACGATCTTCAAAACTGGTGGTAGCAATTAGTTCGGGAGAGCCGATCGCAATCACCGCCCGGTAAGCAGGCTCAACCCCACAGTTTACCGCAGCCCCCGGACCTGCGAATTCTGCGTGATATTGCTTACAAAGGATCAAACCGCTTTTCTTATGCTCGCTGATAGCAAAAAGCGATCCTGGTACCGGAGAAGTTTCAGAGCGCTTGGGAAGTTCGAGAGTAAAGGCTTGACTTTTCACGGGCTTACCCTACACGGTCGTAGGTGAGAAGTTGTCTGACGTTGCCAGACGCTGATTTGCTCTTATCCTAGACTAGGGGATAAGGTTGGACTTCTCGACCTGTATCGACTTTGCTGAATCTACATATTGCTTCGTGCTGTTTAAAGCAATGTCAAGCATTAACCTAATACGGGTTGCTTTTGGGGCGATGTGTTTGGGGTGAAGACACTGCGATCGCCGAAAATGTTCCGTGTTTTCCGCAAGAAATTTACAAGTTCTCCGTATCTTCACATTTGGCGCGTCAATCAGTCGAATCAATCAGTCGAATCAATGAGTTAAGTGATTGAGTTAAGTGATTGAGTCGAGAAGAGTTAGACATAAGCCGGATTCTGTTCTCATCGTGTCAGTACTCAAGTCAACTTGCGTACTCACCCTTCAGAGGGCAGTTATCTATCTGGGATCAGAGTTACCCCTGACCTCAAGCGGTGCTCGATCGTCAGAATTCGCGCGGAACCCGACGACCTGCCGAAACAGGAAAAAACCCAACCCTTGTTTCGTCCGACCTTGCTCCCCACCGGGGTTTACCGAGCCAGTACCTCTCGATACTGCTGGTGCGCTCTTACCGCACCTTTGCACCCTTACCCGAAATATCGGGCGGTATTTTTCTGTGGCACTCTCCTCACGCTCACGCGCACTGGGCGTTATCCAGCAGGTCTGGGTTTTCGGGAGTCCGGACTTTCCTCAAATTCAGACAAGCTGAATCCGCAACCGCCTCGCTAACTCTTCTCTGCTAATCAGTCTAGCCGATCGAGGTTAAGGAAGTTTGGGGTTCCAGGGGAGTCCGGCTGTCCAGTCGAGTTTGCGGACGTTGAGACGACAGACGATCCGAATTCGATCGCCTGCTGGAGAAGTGCCAAATCCAATCAGGCGCAGGACGAGATCGAGGTCAAATTTAAACAAATCTTCGCCAGAGATGAATTTGCTGTAGCGCTTTTTCTTGGCATCTGGGGCTTTTTTGTGGGGTTTTGTGAAGTCGAGAACGGTTGCGCTTGCCTGTACAGGGGTTTCGGCATCTTTACGGCTCATCATGTCTTCGGCAAACAAATCTTCAACTAAGGTTTTGCCAGGAGCCACGACGCTAAAGACTTGACGTTGAAACAAATCGGTTGGAGCGCCGGGAATCGATCGAGTGACGCGACGAGATCGCGGAGGTTCGTACTGATCGGTGAGGGTACAGTAGTCCCAATCCACGTAGAGGGCGTTTTCGCTCGATTTATTGGTAATTCGGATTGATATTTTTCTAAAGGTATGAAACTCGTAGCGACTGTCGAATTTGAAGCTGATCCCTACAGTGTCTTTTAAGTTGAGCGCAGCGAGTTGCTCATCTAGATACTCTTGATCGAGCCAGACCGTAAATTCATCGTTGAATGAATCCACAATTTGGTAGAGAACGTAGGTAACAGTCAGAAAATAGACCGTCAGTAGGACAAAATCGAGTTCAGTCATTCCCGTATAGCAGATACAGCTTCAATTCTGTCCTTATACCATTTTGAAGCGGATTATGTTTAGGAGTGCAATAAAAATCGGCAGAAGGATTTAGCTTCTACCGATCGCAGTGTCCTCACTTTGATAGTGTCTTCACTTTGATAGTGTCCTCATCTTTGAGATGAGTTAGCGCTCAAAATGTTTTCGATCGTGCTTTTTATCGTAAACACTGCCGCTAAAGGGCTGAATTCCTGTGTTTGGATACGCATCATCGCTCAAGCTAAAAACTCGACCGACCGCAGCAGAAAAATAGTCCATTAACTCATTTACTGTTCTTCTAACACTCATTAGAAACCACCTCTGAAGTTTGCATGAAACGAAGCAAAACAATCGATTTGGGTGAATGACCGATCCGCTAATCCTGCGAATGATTTAATTATGAGCAACTTTCTTGAAAATGAGGAGCGATCGCATTAATTATTCATCAGGAGATTGCATTTCTCAGTTTTTCTTCGTCTTTCGTAGTTTCTATTTAGAGAAAAACATGAAGTCTAGGGAATAAGCTGGCGATCGTGGCAGTTTCGTCATCACAAACTTTCAGGCTTATTTCACATCTTGCCGCAATTCAGCGCCTAATTTAAGTCATATTTACTATAAAATACCCAGAATTCAGCCTAATTTAACCCTAAATATCGATGGTTTTCCCTTGACTTTTGGTTAAATTGACTATAAATTTAAGGAAAGTAACTTCAAACTGCCCCCAACGCTCATCCACCCTTTGAACTTCAGGAGAATTTGGTTGGAAGATCTTGAACTAATCGTTCGTCCAGAAGATTACAGCTTGTTAACCGATTTGTATCAGTTAACAATGGCAGCCTGTTATGTCGGAGAAGGCTTGGATCAAAGACGCGCTAGTTTTGAGCTTTCGGTACGACGATTGCCGAAAGGATTTGGATATTTGATTGCGATCGGACTGGCGCAAGCATTGAACTATTTAGAACAATTACAGTTTGATCAAGCTCAGATTTCAGCCTTACAAGCGACTGGGATTTTTGATCATGCACCTGAGCAGTTTTGGACGCTGCTAAAAGAGTCGCGGTTTGACGGCGATGTTTGGGCAGTGCCAGAAGGGACAGCGGTATTTGCGAATGAACCCCTGTTGCGGGTTGAGGCTCCATTGTGGCAGGCGCAACTGGTCGAAACGTATCTGCTGAATGTGCTGAACTATCAAACATTGGTCGGGACTCGTGCGGCGCGAATGCGGGATGCAGCGGGAAAAGATGCGACTTTGCTAGAGTTTGGAACTCGACGGGCGTTTAGTCCACAAGGCTCGATTTGGGCGGCGAGATCGGCGTTGGCGGGCGGATTAGATGCGACTTCAAACGTTTTGGCAGCGCTCAAATTAGGACGCAAGCCGACAGGAACAATGGCGCATTCATTGGTGATGGCACTCAGCGCGATCGAAGGCACTGAAGCGGAAGCCTTTACTGCATTTCATCGCCATTTCCCCGGCGCGCCGCTGTTGATTGATACTTATGACACGATCGCGGCAGCCAAATCACTGTCAGAACAACTAAAATCTGGAGAAATTCAACTGGCAGGGGTACGCATTGATTCCGGTGATCTATTAGCGTTGTCGAAGCAAGTTCGATCGTTGTTACCGGGAGTTGAAATCTTTGCGAGTGGCGATCTAGATGAGTATCGAATTGCGGAACTGAAAGCGAATAAAGCTTGTATTGATGGCTACGGTTTGGGAACTCAATTAGTCACGGGTTCGCCTGTGAATGGGGTTTACAAATTAGTTGAGATTGATGGGATTCCTGTGATGAAAGAGGCAACTGGAAAAGTGACGTATCCTGGACGCAAGCAGATTTTTCGAGAGGCGGGAGTGCGCGATCGGCTAGGACTTGTGACTGAAGATCTCAACGGCGATCCACTACTACAATTAGTTTTCAAGCAGGGGAAACGGGTCGGTGAGCCGGAGACGCTCAACCAAATTCGCGATCGTACTGTTGCAAGTGTGGAAAGCTTACCGACTGCGGTTCGACAGTTTGAAAATCCCGGTTCGATTCCAGTTGAGCTTTCTCAAGCCTTAGCGGATTTGACAGATCGTACTCGTCATAGGAGGCACTCCGGATGAAAATTGCATTATTCGGAACGAGTGCCGATCCGCCAACGACTGGACATTTAGAGATTTTGCGCTGGCTGTCTGGGCGCTTTGATCACGTTGCAGTCTGGGCAGCCGATAATCCGTTCAAATCACAGCAAACTGAGCTACAGCGCCGAACGACAATGCTGAAGATTTTGGTAGATGAGTTAGCTTGTCCGAATGTAGAAGTTCATCCAGAATTGAGTCATCCGCATACGATCGTCACCGTCGATCGAGTGCAGCAGCGGTATCCCGGCGCAGAGTTGACGCTTGTTGTTGGGTTTGATGTAGCGCGACAGTTGGCAAAATGGTATCGGGTGCAAGAGCTTTTGCAGCGAGTTCGCGTATTAGTGATTCCGCGATCGCGCTACCCGTTTGAAACTGAAGATTTGGAACGACTGGTCGCATTAGGCGCAAGAGCTTCGATCGCGCCTGCAACCGTTCCCGATGTTTCTTCAACCGCGTATCGCGAAGGCTGTGACTTATCCGGGGTGACAACTTCGATTCAGGCTTATATCGATCGGGAGCAATTGTATCAATGCCACGCACACACCGAAAAACAACCCGTTCATTAACAGGAGAGACGCTTGCAGATTTTAGAGTTGGAGTTGATAATGCGATTTTTTCAGTTGATACCGCGCAAAATCGACTGTTAATACTGTTGGTGATGCGGCATGAAGAGCCATTTTTAGGACAGTGGAGTTTGCCCGGAACGCTGGTGCGAAAAGGCGAATCGCTGGAGGATGCTGCCTATCGAATTTTGTCGGAAAAGATCAGAGCAAAAAACCTTTATTTGGAGCAGCTTTATACGTTTGGCGGCCCCGATCGCGATCCGCGTGAAGCTGAAGATAGTTATGGAGTTCGCTATCTATCTGTCAGTTATTTTGCGCTAGTTCGCTTCGCGGAAGCTGAACTCATCGCAGATGGAGTGAGCGGAATTGCTTGGTATCCTTTAGAGCAACTTCCACAGTT
>DATJEM010000137.1:0-3120 GCA_035496615.1 Leptolyngbya sp. | reverse complement strand
AGAAGCTTCGGTGCTGCGTCGCGAACTGGAGCGGCTGCAAAAGTATCTGGGCGGCATCAAAAACATGCGGAAGCTGCCCGATGTGATCATCATGGTGGATCAGCGGCGGGAATACAACGCGATTCAAGAATGCCTCAAGTTGAACATTCCGATCGTCTCTCTGCTCGATACCAACTGCGATCCGGATACCGTTGATGTGCCGATTCCGGCGAATGATGACGCGATTCGATCGATCAAGCTTTTGGTCGGACGATTAGCCGATGCCATCTACGAAGGTCGTCACGGTCAACTCGAAGCCGAAGAAGAATACGACTACGACGGTGCAGAAGAAGAGTACGAGTACGACGAAACTGAAGCGGTTGAACCAGAAACCGCCGAAGCGTAGGACAATCAAAAGGCTAGAGGAAAAATTCATCCCTTTTTCTCTAGCCTGCATTTTTTAACAGACATTGGGAACTCAGCACATGGCAGACATTTCAGCAAAAGCGGTGAAAGAACTGCGCGAGAAAACGGGCGCAGGGATGATGGATTGTAAGAAAGCGCTGACCGAAAACGGCGGCGATATGGATAAATCAGTAGACTGGTTGCGGAAGAAAGGCATCGCATCTGCCGATAAAAAAGCAGGCAAAACGACGGCTGAAGGTCTAGTCGATAGCTATATTCACATCGGTGGTCGTATTGGTGTGCTAGTCGAGGTGAACTGCCAGACTGACTTTGTCGCGCGAAACGAAGCCTTCAAAGAACTAGTCCGCAACATCGCCAAGCAGGTTGCAGCGAGCGGTCAAGTCGAATATGTTCGCGTTGATGACATTCCGACCGAGATTGTAGAGCGGGAAAAAGCGATCGAGATGGGGAAAGATGACCTCTCAGGCAAACCCGACAACATCAAAGAAAAAATCGTTCAAGGTCGGATTGATAAGCGTCTGAATGAGATGTGCTTGTTGCCGACTCCTTACATCAAAGATCCCAACATTACTGTGGATGAATTGGTGAAGCAAAATGTGGCGCAACTAGGCGAAAACATTCAAATTCGTCGTTTCGTCCGCTTTGTCTTAGGCGAAGGCATTGAGAAGGAAGAATCCGATTTCGCAGCAGAAGTTGCGGCACAAATTTCGGGCGGCAAATAAGCACGATCGCTTCAATTTTGGGAAGGTGGTGAGAGTAATTCTTGCCGCCTTTTTTAAGTTTTTTTCCTCAAAAGCTCGATCGTGATCCTTCCATCAAAATTCGGGATCGGTGCAGCAGGTTTCGTCAGTTTAACTTGCACTTGAACGACTCGATCGAACTTGAGAATGGCTTGTGCGATCGTCGTGGATAGCTTTTCTAATAGATTAAATCGAGAAGTTTTGATCAAGCTTTGAACACACTCGATCACATCGCAATAGTTCAAAGTATCCGCTAAACGATCGCTCTCTCCCGCTGTTGATAGGTCAAGCCAAAGCGTTAAATCAACTTCAAACCATTGACCCAAAACTTGTTCTTCTGGCAGCGCGCCCGTGTAACCATAACCGCGAATCTGAGTTAAATGGATGCAGTCTATCATTAGGGTTTGAAGTTGTAGCCTTTGCGAACATAGTAATTTTTGATCCAAACTCCGAAGCGAATGACGGGAACGACAACGGGTTCAGAAGTGCGATCGAACTTTGAGAGTACCATTAATTCAGCCGGATACCAATCGTCGGAAACAATCACCGCATCTTTGCCCTGCACTGGTTTCGGGTCGCGATGCCAGAAGTCAAATTGATCAATCCGATCGCTGACTGCAATCACATCTTTATGGTTCAACTGATACGCTAACGCCGATGCCGATCGATAGTCTGATGTGATCAACAAAGGCTGATTGAGGTGCTGTTTTTCGGTTTGAACGATCGCCGCAACTTCCTGCCAACCGTAAAGCATTCGAGTATCTGGATCAGCATCTTTGCTCACTAAAGCGGACAAAGGCAATACCGTATAGTGAATTACGATGAATGCTGAAAGAATCAGTCCATAGACTACATGAGCATTCGTTTTTTTGAACACTAGCGGCAACAAGGGAAATAACAGTAAATAGGCTGTGATATTCCAGTAGTACAAGGCAGCCGAGATGAGAGAGAGTATCGTTAATACGATCGAAGAAATTGCAAACGTCCAAAAAGCAACAACTGGATAAATCGAATCCAACTGTAATCGAGTTTTGAGCAGTCGATAAAATCCAATCCAACCGAATGGAGAGATCACCAGGAATGAAACTAAGGTAAAACTGAGAAACGAACCAACTTTAATTCCCGGAACGACAGGAGCAACACTCCGATCGAGATAATATCGAAAGGATTGAAAATCATTTGAAAAATTCCATAGCACAATTGGAATCAACGCCGTAAGCGCGATCGCGATCGCAAAATAAAGCCGTCGATCGCGAAATAAACAACGGAATCGCGGCGTTGTAATCAATGTAGCAAGGAAACCGATTGCCACAAAAACCGCATTGTATTTTGAGAGAAAAGCGAATGAAAGCGCGATCGAACTTCCATACAATCGCCAAGTTTCTCCGTGCCCATTGGCTAAATAACTATCTAAAAATCGAATCAGTAAATATGCAGAGATTAACGAAAACGTGATGAGTAAATGATCATTCCAAGCTAATCCCAAGAACACAAAATAAAGCGGAGAAGCTAATACCATCAACATCACGCGCTGAAATTCTAATTTATAGCCAAGATATCGAACAATCAAATAATAAGTATAAAAGAATGCAGCATTACTAAACAAATTTGGCAACCGGAGCGCGAATGTTGAACGCCCGAAAGCTGCTGTGAAAATACTTTGTATCCAAGCCTGTAACGGCGGATGATCGTAATAAGACAAAGCTGGATGCTGTCCCCAGAGCCAATAGTAAGCTTCATCAGAATTGGGGAACGCTGCAAACCAAAATATCAGCCGCAATATGAGAAAGGCAATTAAGAAAAAAACCATTCAATTTCAGAAACCAAAGTCGAGCTAAACTTACCAGCAAAAGAGTTCGATCGCTCCTGAAATGACGAATTTATTCACAGTTCAGTTGCCCAAATGGTTCACCTTTCAATGCTTCATCAAAGACACGATCGCGCTCACCAATTCATCTGGATCAATCGGTTTGGA
>DATJEM010000136.1:0-15489 GCA_035496615.1 Leptolyngbya sp. | reverse complement strand
TGATCGAACAGCGCGATCGCTCGATGTCCTATCCATTCCACGGTTTGATGCACATCTTCCGGGGTATGAATTTCAAAGCCCAAACCTTCTGGATGAGGATTTGCATCAGCTTGCGGGTCATTGGCGGAAACGGGATGAATCATCTGCGATCGAAACGGGGCAATTTCATCTTTGCTGTAAGTTCGATTCACCCAGTTGAGAACATAGTTTGCAGCTTCGAGAATGATCCGGCTGCTGCGACCCGCCTGATTCATTTCGGCGAGACGGTCTTCGATCGAGCAACTTTGGCAAAATTCGCGAAAGAACACCGGATCAGCAGGTGTAAAGGTTGAATTGATCGCTTGATTCGGATCGCCAACCCGCACTAAATTTTGAGCGTTCGATCGGTCTGGATCAGTTGCTAACAGTTCTAGTAGCTCTGTTTGAAGTGGGCTAGAATCTTGAGCTTCATCTTCAAACACTGCGAACACTTGAGATTGCCAGCGCGATCGCAGCGCGGGATGGTCTAAGACTCGCAGCGCTCCCAGAACCATTTCGTCGTAATCAATGAAATTCCGGTTTTGGAGTTGCAGTTGATATTGCTCGTAGAGTCCAGACGCGATCGCTAAAATTGAATATTCATCCGATGAGATCCGATCGCGCAAGTCTTCTGGGAGTAATCCCGAACTTTTCGCTTCTCGAATCACCGTTTCAGCCAGCGCAGGTAATATTTCTGTTCTCAAAACTGCTTGTCTTCGCAATCGCTCGGTTTCTTCACCGTCAAACTGTTGCCCTTCTAATAAGCGTTGATATAAATTTGGATTCAGTCCTAACCATTGTTCGACGCTGGTGCGAATCAATCGACTGCTTTGGGTCGGTGTAATCAAGATCGAATCAGGACTAAAGCCCGATCGTTCTGGGGCACTGCGAGCGATCGACCATGCCAACCCGTGCAAGGTATGAACGACAAACCCCCCTTGCGGCAGGCTCAACTTTTTCAGATTTTCGCGAATTTTTGCTTTGATATTTGCGGCTGCCGATCGTGTAAACGTAACCACGACTAACTGGCGGCGGCTGTGGAGTTGATATCGGGCGATCGCAACGGCTGCTGCTACTGCCATTCCGGTCGATTTTCCTGCTCCCGGAACGGCTGACACCGCCAAACGCCCCTCTTGCCAATCTGCAATTTCTCGCTGTCCCGGACGTAAGCTACTTCGCAACGATTGCAGCCATTTTTCGCGCAGTTCTAACACATTGGAAACGATAGGATCGGCAGTCATAGAAGATTAGATAATTTGTACTACTACTTTAAGCGGTATTCTTGCGATCGTAGAACTCAAACCGAAATTTATGACGCGATCGGAAGCTGAAACTATTTTGCGGCAGTTTATCTGTGTGGAGCCGATTGATCAACCGCTCGATCATGCTGCAATTCGTGAAGCAGTTTTGACAGTCGCAAAGCTATCGGACTATCAAATCCTGGGCATTTGTGCGGAGACGGCTGAGGAAGGACTGCGATCGCTTTCTCAATATCTCGATGCCCTCGGCTATAAGATGCCGGAACTGCAAACGATTCCGGGTGTGATTTATCTTAAATTTAATCCGAGAACGGGTCGATCGCACATTGAACCTTATGTCGGGAAGCATCGCGGCGTATTAGTCTCTTGTCAAGCGGCTTACGATGACGAAGTGAATGAAACGTTTGGGCATTTACCGCTTGATTTGTTTGAGCAAAAATAAACCCAGATCGATTGCCGACCTGGGTTTTGTTTGTTATGAGCCAACCGAATTAAAAGGGTTTGGCTGGCGGTTTTGGTAATAAGTTGTGAAGTACTCTTTCTGATTGATTTCATCATACAAAGTTCGTCTCGAATTTGGCAGAAAAAGACACTGTTCTTCATTGTTTGATACTTAGCTTAATCAGCGTCTCAGTCAGCCGTTCTATTCGCCGAAAACTAGATCAAGTCTTTGTTGTGAAGCTTTTAGCGCCTCTTCTGGTGTGCCTCGATCGAGCAATGTTGCTTCGATCGCACGTCCTAAGTTATCGGAAATGCGATTGTATCCGGGAAAAATCGGACGCGATCGCCCAAATTTCGCTTGATCTAGAAATACATTCACCGCAGGCTGTTTCGCTCGAAACTCTCTATAAGCCTGACTTTCACGCGATTTTAAGTTAGTTGGCAAATAACCCGTTCCGATCGCCCATTCGGTCTGAAATTCTTCACTCATGACGAATTCAGCAAATTTGAAAGCAGCTTGTTCTCGCTCTGAAGTCGATTTGAATAGAAACAGATTTTCGCCGCCGATCGCGGTTCCGGGCTGACTTCCGATCGGAATCGGTAACACGCCAAAATCAACCTTTGTCGCCTGCAACTGTCCCAGTGTCCAGGGACCTGATAATTGCATAGCGACTTTTCCCGCGAGAAAGCCATCTAGTTCATAGCCGCGCTCTGGTTGCGACAAAATTGCAGAGCCATCTTGCATCAAATCGCGCCAAAACTGCAACGCTGCGATCGCGCCCCGATTCAAAACTGTGATATTTGTTTGCGTGATTGAGCCAAGATTATTTGCAGTTCCAGATCGTGTCGGTTCCTGCTGTTCCAAACTTCCGCCAGCGCTAAACATGAAGGGTAGCCACGTAAAAACCGTCCACTCCCCTTTGCCCAGCGGTAAGAGCATTCCGTGTTGATCAATAGTGCGATCGCCGTTTGTATCGCGAGTCAATTGCTTCGCTACTTGTCGAAATTCCGCCCAAGTTTTCGGCAGTTCTATTACTCCTGCGGCTTTGAACAAACTCGGACGATAGTAGATGCCGACATTGTTTGTCCCAAAAGGAACCGACCAAGTTTTACCTTCATACTGCATTGTGTTAAGTAATGCCGGATCGAGTTCAGATTGAACCGTTGAGGTTGCGAGAAAATCGTTGATCGCTCTCAGCGCATCTAGTTCAACCAACTGCCCGGTAATCATTGGGGCGTACCACAACAAATCGGGTGCGGCATTTCCTACAACCGCCGCGAGAATTTTCGGCATTTGCTGATCGCCTTGCCCAACATAGAGCGATTCGACTTGAATCTTGGGATTTTTTTGATTGAATCGATCGACCAATTTTTGCAGAACATCCCGATTCGGCGGCGGATTCACCCCTTGCCACAGCGTCAACCGAATCACATCAGAAGATTGAGCCGATTGACACCCAAACAAACTGAGACAGAGCGCAATTGTGAAAACAAATTTCAGCCAGCGTGAAAATTGGAGCGACATGATTAGGATGAAAGAATCACGATTCATTGCCTAGTGTATGAGGAAATTGATTTCAAGTTCGATCGCGATTAGTTTACTGTTCTTTACAGTCGGCTGTCGATCGACTTCGGATTCATCCAATCAGATTGAAATTACATTAAGTGGCTGGCAAAGTAATCCAAATGAAGGAAAATTACTCGATCGACTCATTCGTAAATTTGAAGCAAACAACCCCACGATCAAAGTAAAACGAGAAGTAATTAACAGCCAATATATGGATGTCATTAGAACTCGTCTGATTGGAGAAGTTGCACCGGATGTTTTTTATTTAGAAGCCTTTGAAGCTCCGACCTTAATGAAGTATGGCGTATTAGAACCGCTAAATTCTTATATTGAACCAGGCTTTAAACTAAATGATTTTGAACCCAGTTTATTGAATGCTTTTAAGCGAGAGGGTCAAGTTTATGGAATTCCAAAAGACTTTTCGACGCTAGCGCTATTTTATGATTCAACTGCGCTCAACCAGGCTGGCATTGCTCAACCGCCTAAAACTTGGGATGAACTAAGAAAGGCGGCGAAAAAGCTCACGATCGACAAAAACAAAGACGGCAAAATTGATCAATATGGCATGGGAATTGTACCAGAACTTCCGCGTCAGGTTTTTATGATCAAAGCATTTGGTGGTAAGCTCGTTGATCAAAATAATAACGCTGCATTTGCGAATCAAAAAGGTCTAGAAGGATTGCAGCTTGTGATTGATCAATATCGCCGCGATCGATCTGCCGCTCAAGCCTCCGATGTCGGCGCAAATTCAAACAGTGAAGCCTTTGGACAGGGGCGAGTTGCCATGACGATCGATGGCGCTTGGGCGATTCCCTATCTGAAAGAAACTTTCCCGCATCTGAAATTTCAAACCGCAGAAATTCCAAGAGTAAATAATCGAAAGGGCACAATGATTTATACCGTTGCCTATGTGATGAATCGTCAATCAAAGCAAAAAGCGGCATCCTGGAAACTGATCGAGTTTCTAACCAGTGAATCGGGGATGAAATCTTGGGCAAATCAAGGTGTGGCGTTGCCTTCTCGTCGATCGGTCTTAGCAGAATTGAAATACGATCGCAATCCAATTTATGCCCCTTTTGTCGCAGGCGCGAAGTATGGCACGCTTTGGCAAGCGGGAGAAACATTGCCAACGATCGTTACCAGTTTTGATAATCAGTTTGTCAGCGCCATGTTGGGACAACAATCTTTATCAGAGGCAATGAAACGCTCCCAAAATACGGCAAACCGAGAAATTTATTTATCCAATTAGCAATGCTATCGAACCAAAAATCTAGGGAAGCTTTATCAGGTTACGTTTTCATGACACCCACAATTATTATCTTGGGTGTCTTTCTGGTGTTGCCTGTCATTTATGCAATCTTACTCTCTTTCTATCGCGTTCAACTCTTAGGAGAAGTCGATTTTCGCTTTGCTGGATTGAAAAACTTTATCCGAATTCTAGACGATGAAAGAGTTGCGATCGCGCTGAGGAACACAATTCAATATGTGATTATTGTGGTTCCAACCCAAACGATTCTCGCACTAATTTTAGCCCTATTACTCAATGCCAAAATTCGCGGTAGAAGCTGGTTTCGAGTTGCATTCTTTTTGCCGACTGTTACTTCTTCCGCCGTACTCACGCTGATCTTTATGTGGATTTATAACTCAAATGGATTATTAAATGGATTTTTAGATTTTCTGGGTTTACCCACCTACAACTGGCTTGGCGATCCAGAAGTTGCGCTCAAAGGAATTATGTTGATGAACATTTGGGCAACTGCGCCGTTATTTATGGTGATTTATTTAGCAGCGCTGCAAGATATTCCAGAAAGTTTGTACGAAGCAGCTTCGATCGATGGTGCAACCACCTGGGAAAAATTCTGGTGCATTACGCTGCCGTTTCTAAAACCCGTCACGTTTTTTGTGATTACGATCGGCATCATTGGCACCTTTCAACTGTTTGATCAATCCTACATTTTCTCAAACGGATCAGGCGGCCCTGACAACGCTACACTCACGATCGTTCTGCTAATTTACCAGTACGCTTTTAAGAGCTTGGATATGGGATATGCGCTTGCTCTAACGCTCATTCTTGCCCTTGTCATTATGTTGACAACTTTGATGCAACGCTATTTCTTTAGAGAAGAGAGCCTAGATTAACGATGTTGAAAGCAAAAACATTTCGCTGGTGGGTTTGGTTGATGTATGCAGGACTGGGAATATATGCGATCGTCACTTTCATTCCCTTTCTCTGGGCGCTTTCTGCCTCATTTAAGCCGCTGTCAGAAATTTCAGCCAGTGGCTTAAACTTCTTGCCCAAAGCGTTCACCTTTGAGAATTATAAACAGATCTTTTCACAAGAACCTTTATTTGGCAGATGGTTATTTAATAGCGCGATCGTTGCCATTTTTGTCACCCTGTTTAACTTGTTATTTAACTCAATGGCAGGATACGCACTTGCAAGAATTAAGTTTCCCGGAAATCATTTTTTCTTCTTTCTAATTCTCGCAGTTCTTGTTGTCCCTGCTCAAATTACACTTCTACCTAAATTTCTCATTCTCAAATCATTGGGCTGGCTGAATTCTTATCAAGGATTAATCGTTCCAACGGTGGTGAATGCAACTTTTATCTTCATGATGCGACAGTTTTTTATCAACTTTCCAAAAGAGCTAGAAGAAGCCGCAGAACTCGACGGACTCAATCGCTTTGAAACCTTCTTTCAAATTGTTTTACCTTTAGCAAAACCCGCCCTCGCAGCCCAAACAATTTTTATCTTCATGGGATCGTGGAATGAATTTTTATTGCCGCTGGTGGTCATGTCAAATCCTGAAATGTTCACGCTCCCGATCGGCTTAAACTCATTCAAGGGACAATACATTACTTACTGGAATTATATTATGGCGGCTTCGATGGTTCTCACCCTGCCCGCCCTCGCGATCTATGCCTTTTTCAATCGTTATTTCATTCAAGGAGTGACATTCACCGGAGGCAAATCCTAAATTTTCGATATCCTATTAATCGCACTCCAGCACAAGTTCAGGTATGGCAGGACATAGCAAGTGGGCAAATATTAAGCGCCAAAAAGCAAGAGTTGACGCGAAAAGGGCAAACGTTTTCACCAAAGTTTCGCGCGAAATTATTGTCGCCGCTCGAAATGGGGTTCCCGATCCTGCGGGCAATTTTCAACTGAGAACCGCGATCGAAAAAGCCAAAGCCGCAGGCATTCCCAACGACAATATCGAGCGAGCGATCGCCAAAGGTTCCGGCAAGCTCGGCTCTGATGCCGCCCTCGAATCGCTTCAGTACGAAGGCTACGGAGCAGGCGGAGTCGCAATCCTAATCGAAGCCCTCACCGACAATCGCAACCGTACCGCCGCTGATTTGCGTGAAGCATTTAGCAAAAATGGCGGCAACTTAGGCGAAACGGGCTGTGTCGGCTGGATGTTTGAGCAAAGAGGGATTGTCGAGCTTGCATTCGCGACTCAACAAACCGGACGTGGGCGCAAAACTGAAGCGATCGAACTCAATGAAGAAGCCCTTCTCGAAGCGTGTCTCGAAGCTGGAGCCGATGCTTATGACCTGATCGAAACCGAAGACGAACCAGCCGCAGAGATCTTCACCGAGCCTGAAAATCTCGAATCGGTTAGCCAAAGTTTCAGAGACCAGGGCTACACCGTGACGCGAGTTGAACTGCGCTGGATTCCCCAAAACACGATCGCAGTCACCGATCCCGATCACGCCCGTGCGCTTCTCAAACTGATGGATGCACTCGATTCCCTGGATGATATTCAAAACGCAACCGCCAATTTCGACATCGCTGAAGAACTGATGATGGCAGCGATCGGCTAAAAAAATCCCCGCTGGGCTTTTGGATGCCCCCATCCATTGCCCTTCGGGGTATCTGTGCTCTATTCAATTTTCACGATAGAGTAATATCGATAATTTTCGCTTCGTCCGAGGCGTTCATCCAATCGGGTGAATCCTCAGCAACTAAAACGGATGGAGTTCGGCAAACTTGCGCCGCGCTTTAGGTGAGAAAGTGCCCGATCGATTGTCCGATCGATTGCCCGGTTTGAGAATCTACGCGACAATAGGTGTAAAGTTTCGTATCGTTAGCCCCACCCAATAGAAATGCTGTCCGTTGAACCGAGAATTCCTGAATATGACATTGCGATCGTGGGTGGTGGAGTCGTCGGCACGACCTTCGCCTGCGCGCTCAAAGATTCTGGCTTTCGAGTGGCACTGATCGAAGCTGAACTAATATCGCAAGCGGTTTCACGCGCTCAAGCCTATTCAATCTCGCTGCTATCTAGCCGTATCTTCGAGGGGTTGGGCATTTGGCAGCAGATTCGTCCCCAGGTTGAAACCTACAAAAAGGTACGCTTATCGGATTCAGATTTTCCAACAAATGTCCAGTTTGCGCCTCAAGATATCGGAACTGAAGCGTTAGGCTATGTGGCAGAACATCGGACTCTAATTACTGCGCTTCAAACGTTGCTTCAAACTTGCTCAAATGTCGATCAACTTTGTCCGGCAAAAGTGATCAAAACAGAGTATCAGTCTGATCACGTCGCTTTAGAGGTGATGCTGGAGGGTGAAGTGCAGCAGATTCGATCGCGCTTAGTGATCGCCGCAGATGGGGCACGATCGCCCTTGCGCCAACAAGCCGGAATCAAAACCTTTGGCTGGCAATATTGGCAAGCCTGCGTTGTCGCGACGCTAAAGCTCGAATCTCCTCACGACAACACCGCCTATGAATGGTTCTGGAAAACAGGACCTTCGGGAATCTTGCCGCTCCCTGACAATCGCTGTCGAATTGTTTGGACAGCCACGCGATCGGAAGCTGAGGAACTTTTGGCACTCGACGATCGAGCGTTCATCGCCGCCTTTCAACAGCGGTACGGCTCAAAGTTCGGGACACCCACAATCGAAGGAAAGCGCTATCTCTTCCCTGTTCAACTGATGCACAGTCGTCAATATGTTTTGCCGCAGTTAGCATTAATCGGCGATGCGGCACATAGTTGTCATCCCTTAGGTGGTCAAGGGATCAATATGGGAATTCGCGACGCGGCAGCGTTAGCACAAGTTTTACAAGCAGCACGGGAACGCGGCGAAGAGATTGCCAGTTTGCGAGTCTTAAAACGTTACGAGCGCTGGCGGCAATGGGAAAACCTAGTGATCCTCAGCATCACCGATTTACTCAATCGCACGTTTTCAAATCAGATTTTCCCGATCGTGCAACTCCGCCGCCTCAGTCTACGGTTTTTGCGAAACGTACAGCCCCTTCGATCGATCGTGTTTCGGATCATGTCAGGATTAACCGGACGTGCCCCCCAACTCGCCCAGCGCTAGTAAGCCTGAAGGTTGGCTTAAAGCAGCATTATTGTCGCAGTTGAACATTATTGGTTGAAACATTAGTTGAAACGTTATTGCCGCAGTTGAACGATCGCACGATGAATATTCCTGACTTCATAGGCAATTTGATCTAGACCTGTGGAAATGGGCGCGCGTTCTCGAATCATCTGCAAGTTGGGAGAAACCGAATCCAGTGGATCTAAAGCGCGATCGGCTTGAAGCTGGGCAAGGTGATCGTGAATTGCTTCAAGAGCAGGATTGAGATCAGGCAGGGGTTGGGGAAGCTGTTGCTGCTGTAAGCAATCGGCTAAATTTTCTAGAACTTGAACAATCTCATCCGCAAAATATTTAAAATCAGGACACTGATGTTCTCCCTGCAATTCTTGGCGATGTTCTGCCAGCGTCGTAACAGAATTGAAGAAGCGGCGAACATAAAAATTTAAGGTTGTGATCGGTTCAACTGCACCTTGAACGCGCCGAGGATCACTAAATAAGCGTTGAGTTGCTGCTGCGAGATTGCTGTTTTCTAGCGCCGCCTGACGACGCAAAGCAGGAATTGGCGCTGTTAAGCTCTGAGGTAGCGAATCAGTCGATGCGTTTGCCTGCGGACAGAGATAGATAGCAATCACCTGCTGATAGTAAGCGAGATTCGATCGAATCGTTGTCGCTGCTTGAGTCGGAAGCTGTTGCCGCTGCCACCGAGGAAACAACAGATAACTACCGAGCAATGCAAGTGAACCTCCCGCAAGACTATCAATAATTCGGATGATGCCAATCTCCCATCCGTCTTGACTCAGCGCATTTAGCAGCACGATGATCGCCGGTGTCAGTAGCAGAATGAAGAGACTCGCGCTAAGCGGGCGCACCACCATCGCCAGCGTAATCAGCAGCAGCAGGCATCCTCCAATAATCCAGGGATTGTGAATCAGCATGACGATCGCAATGCCAATCACGCCGCCAAACACCGTCCCCAGCACCCGCTGAATCATGGCTTGGGCAGTGCCGCCGTAATCCGGCTTCAGCGCAATCACGGTCGTTAGCGTAATCCAATAACCCCTCGGAATTTGAAACAAGGAGGCGAGGACTTCGGCGATCGTCACGATGATCGCGAGGCGCAAGGCATGACGAAACAGGACAGAATGAACAGTCAGATTATTGCGTAAAGCTTCCAGCATCGACGCAGGGGTCGATCGCTTGAAAAAAGGGATGCGAGGGGAACTTGCAGGTTGAGTGGTTCGATTTGCATTGGACTGCAAGGTTGTGATCAATTCCGCCCCCGTGTGTGCCTGCTCTACTAACCGTCTAAAGGTCGCGGAAATCTTGCACAGGCTAGTCCAAGCTGTGTAGTCCTCTGGCTGAACGGGAATGGTGCCGTTTTTTAACTGCCCCCGTAAGGTTTGCTGCTGGTAGTTGAGGGCTTCGCTCACTCGATCGAGTCCGCCCAACTGAACCGTAGAATTGCCTTTCGAGATCGCGACTGACATCTGTTGTAAGACGAAGGCAAACTGCTCCATTGCTTGTTGGATCTCTCGCTGCAACCGCAGAAAGAGCAAAGAATCGGATGAGATCACAACCTGTTCTACCAACGTCACCACCGAATTTGCGATCGTAGGCGTGTTCTCGATCAAGATCAGCAAGTGATTGCCTGGGCGATTTGCAGATTGTTCGACATTCCAAGCTGCTAACCAGCGATCGCGAGCGGCATTCAAAGCTTGAGTGAACTGATCTTGCGCCTGCAAAAAATTAGTCAAATGAGAACGACGATCGTCTAAATGGGCGATTCGTCCCTGCGCTGAATCCGCAAGCTGACTCAGTGCCCCATAACACTTGGCGACAGATTGAATCACAGGCTTGTAAGGCGACAGTTGCCAAATTCCCACTGAAACGACGATCGACCAGATTCCTCCCGCAAAACAGAGGGCGCATTGCTGAAGCACGATCGCCAGGGTCGGAAATGTCGCAAATCTTGCCAACGCTACAACAAACATGATTGAGGTCGTGAGACTGATCGAAGCGGCAGTTTGACCCAGCACATTGACAAAGCCCGCCACAAACATCACCAAAAATATCGTCGGAGCCGTGAGCCAGAGCGTCCCGTGTACCAGATTGGCAAGCAACAATGCGGCTGTGATGCTCACCGCTGCTATAATTTTTGCCGTTGCCTGCTGACGATACACCCCTTCCACGTTCACCAATCCGACAGACCAGGCTCCAAGAATCGCGATCGCACTCGCAGTCGGTTTTCCCATCCATAATCCAATTCCCAGTGGGACGAGTACCGATATCAGGGTTTGAAAACTCGACGCAAAGGCGGGCTGACCCGGTTTAAGCTGAAACTGCTGTCGCAACCAGTGGAGAAATCGCCGGAATTTAGGAAACATAGGATTCGGTAAGGGACGTGAATGACAACCAGCGATCGCTCTAGCTGAATTCTAAGTCGATCTAATATAGATGCCGCCCAAGATGAATGAGAACAATGAGAATCAGTTAGGTGAGAATGAGTGAAAGATGATGCGAAAACCAGTAGCGGTAAATTGTGAATTCTCTTATGCCTAAAGCGATCGTTCTTTTCTCCGGTGGTTTAGATTCCGCGACCACGACCGCACAAGCGATCGCGGATGGTTATGAGCCGATCGCGCTTTCATTTCGCTATGGTCAGCGCCACGATCGAGAACTGCAAGCCGCTCAGGTGATTGCACAACATTTCCAACTTTCACAGCATTTTACAATTGATGTCAATCTAGCGCAGTGGGGCGGATCAGCGTTAACCGACGACGCGATCGAAATTCCCACCGCGGGGATTCAGCCCGACTCGATTCCAATTACCTATGTGCCGGGACGCAATACCGTTTTTATTGCGATCGCGCTGTCTCTCGCAGAAGCCCAAAAGGCAGAGGCAATCTATTTAGGAATTAATGCGGTCGATTATTCGGGCTACCCGGATTGTCGCCCAGACTATCTTGCAGCATTCCAAACTCTGGCGCAATTGTCCTCAAAAGCGGGACTAGAAGGGAATGCCCCGAAGCTCGTTGCCCCTTTGGTGATGGATTCCAAAACCGACATTGTAAAACGCGCCTTAGCGATGGGAGTACCGATCGCCAAAACCTGGTCATGCTATCAAGGCGGCGAACTGCCTTGCGGCGTGTGTGATTCTTGTCGAATTCGCGATCGAGCCTTAATTGAGGCGGGACATCCCGAACTTGCAACTTCTCAGGGAAGAAATCTTTATCGATCGAATGAAGAATTTGCTTGAACCGCTCAATAGAAACCTAAACAAAAACTTAAGTTCAAATATAAAGTGGTAGCGCAGAATTTGCTTAACAAATCTGCAAACAAATCTAAAGGAAATCAGTAGACGATCGATCCTTTAGTCAGGAAAATACTTGCAGGCTTTAAGTCCGCTTTCAAAACAGAGGCAGGTAGAAGGGGTCGGCAGAGTAATTGATTTTCTAACCGAAAGAATTAGAACTTAACATAATCTTTCTCGGTCTCTAATGCCCAGCCCATATCGGCTAGAGCGCTCTTATTAGAATGCCTGGAGATGAAGTTTTAGGTTTTGAACAAATCAAAATCGGCTAATTTCACTCAAACCATTTGTCAGTTCTAAGCAAGTTGAAGGTTCGTTCGATTAAATTTACTTAAAGTATTTCTAAAAGCTTAAAAGCTAAGAAATACCGAAGCGTAAGAATCATAAAATAATCGTTAGATCTCAGTCCTACAATCATTTTTAGCGAATTTCATCCCAAAAATTCCTGATTTACTAACCGCTATATTAAATTTCAGATTGGTGATTTTAATATGGTCTTCTCGTCCACATACATTCTACTTTTGGCTCCCCAAGTCGAAGAATTGCAGGGGCTAGAATCGTTGCTTCAACAACTGGCGCTTGATGTTGAGATTGTCGACACTGCGGATCAAGCTCTCGTCAGAGTCAGCCAACGCCCGCCCTGTTTAGTGATTTTGCAAGAACATTTGCGCTCTGAGGCAATCATTCAACAACTGCGAACGATCGCCAGCGCCGATCGCATGACGCTAGTCATTGTCACAGAGCCAGATTCTCCAAGCTGGCTGTACCAAGAGCAGCATCCCGATGTCGATGGCTTTCTCGTCAAGCCGCTGAGTTCCGATGTCCTTTTTTCGCTGATCCACTCAGCCTCAGTGAGACAGTACTGTCAGCAAGTGTAAAACTTCATCAAATGCTGACAATTCTCTAAAAGTTCAACTAGAAACAGATCTATTTAATTCGTCCCCAAGCGAAATAAAGAAATCTAATCATTTGCTTTTTCTTCACTCCCCGTTAGCGAGCAAAATAACCATTTTTTATTGCCTCAGTGAAGGGGCTAATTGCTCTTAGACTGTCATTCATCAAGCAGTGTGAGCTTAAATTGCGCGTCAGCATCGCATTACTTAACTTAATCAAATGCGTGATTCAGTCCCCAAAATTTAAGCTACCGTTATCAGCAGAGCAGTCAAGCAATCTATTACTTTTGGGAGTGGCACAAGACAGCAAGCGTGGAACGAACTAGAATTTTGCGATAGATTTGAATCAGATTGAGCGCTTGAACACAAAAGGCGATCGCTTCGAGACTAGAAATGGCTGTGGACTTAACCCGTGCGCGATTTTAACAGTCGCATAAATGCAACGGCAGCGTGAACGCGAAGTGCAGCATATCTGTCCAGATAACTTAATAAAGAAATCAGAAAAAGGGTGCAACTTTTGTGAGAAAGGCTACAATCGGGGAGACATTTCAAAGATTTAGAAATAATGATCTCAAAAATTCAGCTTCTGCCAACCGTCTTTTCCCGGAAAGGTTAGGGTAGTTGCAGATTTTGACTGATCATTTGTTCGCCACGATCGCACCTTCTGCCCTCCAGTGTCTACCGAACGCGAGATTGTCCCAACTCGCAACACACATCACCCTGGAACAGCAAAACTGCATCGAACCGACTAACATCTGTTTTCAGTGCTGGGACATTTTACTTCATTACTTAAGGAGCATGAGGAACGCGGCATGACCCAAGCCAAAGACGTACTTGTTGAAGAAGTAGCATTCGACCCGTCAGTTTTAGAGGTTGAAATCGGGATTGAGGATCTCGACGATCTCGATGATGATGCGGCAGAGGATGAGGAAGAGGGGAAACCCGGTGCTAAGGGGCGTGCAACTCGTCGCCGGACTCAAGCAAAGAAAAAGCATTACACCGAAGATTCGATTCGGCTGTATCTGCAAGAAATCGGTCGGATTCGTCTGCTGCGAGCGGATGAAGAAATCGAACTGGCTCGAAAAATTGCAGACTTGTTGGAACTTGAACGGATTCGCTTTCGGTTGGCTGACAAGCTCGATCGCGAACCTTCCGATGCAGATTGGGCACAGGAAGTCAAAATGGCGCTGCCTGCGTTCCGTCACCGGTTGCATTTAGGTCGTCGTGCCAAAGATAAGATGGTGCAGTCGAACCTGAGATTGGTGGTGTCGATCGCGAAAAAATACATGAATCGCGGTCTCTCTTTCCAAGATCTGATTCAAGAAGGCAGCTTAGGTCTGATTCGGGCGGCTGAAAAGTTTGACCACGAAAAAGGCTATAAGTTCTCGACTTATGCGACCTGGTGGATTCGCCAAGCGATTACCCGCGCGATCGCAGACCAATCGAGAACGATCCGGCTTCCGGTTCACCTATACGAAACCATCTCGCGAATCAAAAAGACAACGAAGCTGTTGTCTCAAGAAATGGGACGCAAGCCCACTGAAGAAGAAATCGCAACGCGGATGGAAATGACGATCGAGAAGCTTCGGTTTATCGCAAAGTCGGCTCAGTTGCCGATCTCGTTGGAAACGCCGATCGGTAAAGAAGAAGATTCTCGTCTAGGGGATTTCATCGAATCGGATGGCGAAACACCCGAAGATCAAGTTTCCAAGAATCTGCTCCGCGAAGATCTCGAAGGCGTTTTGGCAACGCTTAGCCCTCGCGAAAAAGACGTTTTGCGGTTGCGCTACGGTTTGGATGATGGTCGGATGAAAACGCTCGAAGAGATCGGTCAGATTTTCAATGTAACCCGCGAACGCATTCGCCAAATCGAAGCGAAAGCACTGCGGAAACTACGTCACCCGAATCGGAATAGCGTGTTGAAAGAATACATCCGCTAGGGTTCAATTGTTTCTGATTACCCGCCCGATCGCAGTTGTGCGATCGGGTTTTTTAGCGCAAACAATAGGTTTCAAATCGATAGCCGTTTCTTTGCTCGAATTGAGTCAATTCAAACTCATTCAAACGATCGCGCCATTCCAAAAACACAGTATCGCCTGCATAGTTTCCTTCAACGATCGTCAATTCCATTCGATTGACAAACTTTAATGATTGACGATAGATCGATGCGCCGCCCATGACGAACATTTTTTCATCCGGTCGATCGAAGGCTTCAGACAGCGATCGGACAAACTCAATATTTGCGGTTTCAGATTTTAGCAATTGTGAGGAAACAATAACGTTATGACGTTGGGGCAATGGACGTTTTTGCAAATCAAATTCCCAAGTTTTTCGCCCCATAATAACGGTATGATTCAGCGTGAGTTGCCGGAAGCGCTGAAGATCTTCGGGAATCGACCACGGTAGGTTGCCCTGATCGCCGATCACTCCATTTGCTTGGGCGATCGCAGCAATTAAAATGAGTTCGGACATAGAAAACAATTCGTTTTGATTCAAGAAAAGCTAGATGACTTCATTAATTCTGTCACCGCTTCGGCAACAAAAAAAACTTGCTTCTGGTTTGAAAAAATCATCACAACAGGGATAATTCATTGCAATTGATGATTACAATTGGGAATTCCTATTAAAGCTTCCCTAATTCTAAATTGCGGCTCATTTTTTTCCTTATGG
>DATJEM010000135.1:0-5191 GCA_035496615.1 Leptolyngbya sp. | reverse complement strand
GTTTAGCCGCGATCGCAGTTAATCAAACCGGAACGATCGCGGTTCAGATGCCCGCCCAGCGGGGCGAACTCTACACCGCCATCTATCACAACGATGCTGTACTCCAACCCGATACAGTGATGACTTTGCCACAGTGGGAAGCAAGTTTGAAGCCCCACTCGCTCACTCACCGCATTGAAGCTGAATCAAATCAAGGTCAATGTGTGGATGGAATTTTAGCGATCGCTCTGAAACGTTGGCAAAAAGGGGAGCGTCCCCACTGGTCGGAAGCGCTCCCCTTCTACGGTCAACATCCCGTTGAGATCCGTTGAAACCCGTTGAGATTAGTTAGTTCGATCGAGGCTTTCTTGCAAAGCGTCACCGCTCCGCTCTGCGGTATCCGGGTAAATTTGTCCCAGATCCTTCACAGCTTCCCCGGTTTCTTTTGCAATCCGATCGAAGCGCTTGCCAGGTTCACCCGCGGTTTCTCGTGCTTCACGGTTCCATTCGCCCGTGGTTTTCGGACGATCGCTATCATCGCGCTGGATGTCTCGATTGATTTTGCCCATCAGATCCCTCTTACCCGACTGAGCTTCTGCTGCTCCAGAAGAATAAGAACCGGCTGCATGAGCTGCCTGCATGGGTGCAATCAACATAATCCCCAACAATAAAACCAACACTGCTGCCCGACAAAGTTCGCTGGATAGTCGCTTTAATGTATTCATGAGTTATATCCTCGTAATGAGTAACTCAAGCATCTTAAAAAGAATGAACCGAAGAAACGTCAACCTCAAGAAAGGTTCATAATAAACCAATAGAGAGATTCAAATGCAGCCTTCTACGATGCGTAAAATTCCAGCGACCTTAATCACCGCTGACGCTTTTCGCCCGTTTGGGCAACTGATCCAAGCGTCTGAAGATGGCAAATCGTTCGGTCAAGAAGATGCCAATCTTCAATTTGAAAACGGAACGCCTCGCTTTTACATCATGCGTCTAAAGCAGCGTGGGCGAAGGTTTCACAACATCACTCGCCATCAGCAATGTACCCAATGCCTCGGTTCGCTCGCAGGCAAAGAATGGCTGATCGTTGTCGCCCCTCCGATCGAGACAGACTGCCCCGCGATCGCCGATCTCACCGCATTTCGGATTCCCGGAGATTGCTTCATCAAGCTCAATCTCGGCACTTGGCACGCGGGACCGTATTTCGATAGCGATGAGGTTGATTTCTACAATCTTGAACTCAGCGATACCAACACCGTCGATCATGACACTTGTGATCTGCGATCGACCTACGGTGTAGAGTTTGAGATTATTTGAACCGAATGCCTGTCGCTTCCACATCGATCGCGCCTTCGAGCGTCAATGCGATCGAAATTAACCGCTCCAGCACCGTCTGGGTCGGCAAGTTTCCCATCAGGACAACGACTTTCCCTCGCTGCGTCACTCGCAACGCTTTGAGCGCATCCGAAGAAAGTTCATTTTGAAACGCTTGCCACACCCGTTTTGAGAGTCCGCTGTGGTCATATTCGCCGTCTATGCCAACCCGCTCAGGCGGAATCGTACTCAAAAGGGAGTATGTCATGGTGTGAGAATGAGAGAGGGGACTACACGGTTTAGAAGTCGGTGAAACAGCAGAAAAGTTTCGTATCTGCACCCTTGTCTGAATCACTAGAATCTGTTGAACCTGCTATTGAATCAATAGCGGATTTTTAATCCTTAAGAATATTAAAGGTTCTGTAAAGTTTTTAGACAATCTATCTCTAGATAGAAGTACTCTTCCGCCGTGTAGAGATCGAAGAAAACTCAAACGGGGTGATTTTTGGACAAGCCATCCATGTCTTCCTAATCTAACAAGATTTTATCTAGAAGAAGATAGCAAATCCGTAATTCTTCGGAAAGCGCAATTGACCTCACTCAATGTTAGAAAGAGCAAGTAGAGCGCTTAGTGGAATTACGGAAGAAACTTCGATCGTTCAATCACCGTCCCACTTTATCGCACGACCTGACGCATATAATCTCCCCAGAGTTTCGCAGCTAATCCGCTATTTCCGCCAGTTGGCTTATTGTCGTCGTTGCCCAGCCAAATTCCAGTGACGATCGCTTGACTGGGCACATACCCAATAAACCAGAGATCCTTATTGTCGTTAGTGGTTCCAGTCTTTCCGGCTGCATTTAGCCCGATCGCGGCGCTGCGTCCCGTTCCCGATCGCACGACACCTTGCAGCAAAGCGGTCATTGTATTTGCAACTTCTGGCTCAATCACTTTCTGATTGTTGTCGCCATCTTGATCCGCTTGGTAGATCACCCGACAGGTATTGATCTCTTGGCGATTTTTGCAATCTCCACTATCGAGAATGCGCTGAATCGTGTGAGGACGATTACGAACTCCTTGATTCGCCAAAACCCCGAACGCGCCCGTCATTTCTAGCGGAGTCGCTTCACTTTGTCCCAAAACCAGTCCCGGAACTGCTTTAAGCTCCGAAGTGATCCCCATCCGCTTCGCCATTTGTACCACTTTGTCCAAGCCCACCTCGCGAGCGACTCGCAGCGCGACCACATTCAGCGACTGAGCGACTCCGGTATACAAATCGACTGCCCCCCCGCCACAGCCCTCATACGTCTGTCCGCCCCAGTTCAGCGGAGCGCAAGAGAATGACGTACCCGGAGAAATACCCTGTTCGATCGCAGCCGTATAGGTGAAAATTTTGAAGGTTGATCCGGGCTGTCGCAATGCTTGAGTTGCCCGATTAAACTGGCTTTCTTGATAGTCAACGCCGCCTACCATTGCCATCACTGCGCCCGTTTTTGCATCGATCGTCACAACCGCCCCTTGAGAGTAGCCCGCACTTGCGCCATTGATGGCAACGCTATTTTTTAAGCTCGTTTCGGCTTTCGCCTGCATTCCCTTATCAAGTCCAGTTTCAACAATGAAATTGCCCTCATCGGCAAGCCTACCGCCTAGTAAAGACCCAAGTTCATCAAACACCGCACTGTAGTAATAAGGTGCGATCGCGCTTTGGAGTTCCTGCCGCGCTTTGGGACTAATTTCGATGCGCGATCGACGAGCGCGATCGGCTTCTTCCTGGCTCACTTTGCCTTGCTGTGCCATGCGTTCGATCACTCGATCGCGATACTCGATCGCCGCTTTATAGTTCGTCACTGGGTTAAAGCTGTTGGGCGCGGGCAAAATTCCGACCAGCGTTGCCGCTTCAGACAAACTCAGATCCTTCGAGGATTTGCCAAAATAGAACTGAGCCGCATCTTCAAACCCATAGATTCCACTACCGAGATAGACTCGATTCAAATACATTCTCAGCAGAAAATTCTTGCTGTAAACGGTTTCCAATTTGAGGGCAACGATCGCTTCTCGAATTTTGCGCCCAGCAGAATCCTGCTTGCCGACATAATCAGAAAAGACGCTTCTCGCAAGCTGCTGAGTGATTGTACTTCCACCTTCTCGAATCTCGCCGCCTCGCACATTGGTGAACAAAGCGCGACCTGTCCCGATTGGGTCAACCCCTAGATGCCAGTAATAGCGAGAATCTTCTGATGCCATCACCGCGTTCGGCAAATAAGGAGAAAAATCGGATAGATTGGCAACTTCGATATGTCGATCGGTGCGAGGAGTTCGCAGCGGTTCGCCATCGCGAGCAGTGACTACCACCGGACCTTGAACGGATTCTGGCAAAGGATAAACCGAGAAGCGCTGCCATTCAAACCCGATCACACAGGCGGTGAGAGCCGTCACACCACTCACCCCGAATAAGCCATATCGAACCGCTTTGAGATACCACGGCAGCGGATCTTTGTATTGCACTCGAACGGCGGCGGCAAGTTCGGGCGGACCTAAACTAACGACATCGCCATCGTAGAGAATTGTTGATTTCAGCTTGCGTTTACCCCGATACAGTCCATTGGTAGACCCCTCATCGCGAATTAAAAACCGCGATCGCATCGGCAATCCCAAAAATTTCCGCTTGCGATCGCGCTTCACAACCGCATGAACCTGACTCACAACCGGATTGCGAACGACGATATCGCAGGATTTTGAACTCCGCCCCACGGCGTAGCGATCGCCCAGCAGCGGAAAAACCTGTGCTTTCGGCGCATCAGCATCTTGAATCAGCAGTTCCGGCACTCGCGCATTGGGCTTCAATTTCAGCTTAGAAAAATTGATCCGAGTGAAGGTGGTTTTGACGGCTTGAGTGAGGTTGCCGAGCACGGTTTGCGATCGACGGGGCGGAAGGGGCGGTTGAGTCATGCGAAAAGCGATCGAAGTACTGCGAACATTCTAGTCAACCACAGTACCGAACGGCGATGCTGATGAAACTAGCCGGTTTGGTATTGCGCCTTGTTAGGATCGATGAGACTCCTATCAGCGGCTAGGACAGCGCTAGAAGCCTCGGACAAATTCGCACAAAAGCAACCTTGAAAAACTCAGGTAACCCTCTAAAAACGATCGCGCTGTGGTTTATCTATCAGAATCTACATCCTGCGTTCACTCAAATGACAACTAAAATACAGCCTTATCTTCTAAGCTCTTACCCAAGCCGCAACACTCAGCCTACGCCTCTGCGGTAGTGCGGATTCACTGTCTCATTCTTCACTCTACCCATTTTTATGACTCAGTTCAGTTCACGATCGCTTTCTAAACTGATTCCTGCGGGCGCTTCATTCAGTCTGATCGCGCTGATCGCTCCAGGGACAGTTCCCGCCCAGATTTCCTTTCAAGACAGCCCCAAAGCAGTTCTCGATCAAGCGTGGCAAATCGTTGCTCAAACTTATGTTGATCCGCAGTTCAATCATGTCAATTGGCAACAAACTCGGCAAACGTTGCTTTCCAAATCGTACTCCGATCGTACCGCTGCCTACGATGCCCTAAAAACTGCCCTCAAACAACTCAACGATCCCTACACAAGATTCCTTGATCCAAAAGCATTCCAGGCACTCAATAGCCAAGACATCGATGGTGAACTCACCGGAGTGGGTCTTCAGCTTGAGAACAAAGGTCAATCCCTCCAGGTCGTCAAGCCGATCGAAGGTTCTCCGGCGCTTAAGGCTGGACTACAAGTCGATGACAAAATTCTTGCCATTGATGGGAAATCGACGAAAGGAATGACGGTTGAAGCCGCTTCCCAACTCATTCGCGGACGTGAGAATACAACGGTCACGCTGTTAATCGATCGCGCAAATCGTAGTCCCTTTAAGGTTT
>DATJEM010000134.1:0-4032 GCA_035496615.1 Leptolyngbya sp. | reverse complement strand
GATCTTCAAACTGTGGCTGAAATATCAAGATGTGGTTGGACATACCGAATTTATGGGTCGATTGAGAACGTTACGTCAGCGAATTGTCAAAACGCACAAAAAACTCCAAGATCCGCAACATACCGAATTTATCGGCGTAGTTCAAAATCGATCGGCGATCTTCGCCGAAACTGAACGCCTAGTAAAATCGCTTGAACAGATGCACGTTTATCAGCGCTACATTGTTCACAATCGAGCCGATCGACCGTTAGAGTTTGATCACTTTGCCGGAAAAGCGATCGTTACTTTACCCAACGTTTCAGGCGAACTCCTGCCGCTTTCCCAACTTGAGAAAGTCGCGGAACTGCTGCGATAGAATCACGCTGCTCTCGATCGAGATGGGCTTACGATTCAAATTCGATCTTTCTGACCTTCGATACGTATCTGTCCTACGACGACGTAAATCAAATCCCGATTGCGCCCTAGATTTAAACCCCATTCGATCCGGGAAAGCGTATCCTAAAGATAGTGTGAAGTTTTTTAAACACTCCTCTATGAAATGTATCATCGATCGCCGCGCCCAGTTTTCGGCAAGTCATCGGTACTATTTACCAGAACTAAGCGAAGCGGAAAACATTGAGCGGTTTGGGGCTTGTACTCGATCGCCCGGACATGGACATAACTACGTGCTGTATGTCTCGATGCTAGGAGATCTAGACGAGTACGGTATGGTACTCAACTTGTCTGATGTCAAGCACGTCATCAAACGCGAAGTCACCAGCCAGCTTGATTTTTCCTTTCTGAATGATGCCTGGACAGAATTTCAGCAAGCCCTTCCCACCACAGAACACATTGCTCGATCGATTTGGCAGCGACTCGAACCGCATCTTCCGATCGTCAACATCCGACTCTACGAACATCCCGAACTTTGGGCAGATTATCTAGGAAATAACATGGAAGCCTATCTCACGATCAGTACTCATTTTAGTGCCGCTCACCGTCTCGCCCGCCCCGACTTGAGCTTCGAGGAAAACTGTGAAATCTACGGAAAATGTGCCCGTCCCAATGGTCACGGACACAACTATCATCTTGAAGTGACGATCAAAGGCGAAATTGATCCGCGCACGGGAATGATTGCAGATTTAGTCGCATTCCAGCGAGCAGTTGATGATCAGGTTGTTGAACCCTTTGATCACACTTTCTTAAATAAAGATATTCCATACTTTGAGAAAGTTGTGCCCACGGCAGAAAACATTGCGGTTCACATTCGCGATTTGCTAGAAGACCCAATCCAGCAGATTGGCGCTCAGTTGTACAAAGTGAAACTGATTGAAAGCCCGAATAATTCTTGTGAAGTCTATGGAGCAACGGCAACTGATACTATTGCGCTATTGATGCGTGAACCCGCATTGGCAAATCGATAGGATGTAGTGCCCTTTCCTCGTAGAAACACGATACTGCGAGGAAATCCGCCATTACTGAAAATTCACAATCCGCGCAAAGCTCTTCGGTTCAAGACTTGCCCCGCCGACCAAAGCGCCATCAATTTCGGGTTGCGCCATAATTTCATCCACGTTTTCTGGCTTCACCGATCCGCCATACTGAATCGTGACATCCGGATTGCTTAACTTGCTGCGAATCAGTCCAATGACGCGATTGGCTTCGATCGATTCACAGGTTTCGCCCGTGCCGATCGCCCAAATCGGCTCGTATGCAATCACCAAATTCTCCTGATCAACTGCCGCTAGACCTTGCTCTAACTGCTCAAAGATCACCGCTTCCGTTTCGCCTGCATCCCGCTGCTGCTTGCTTTCGCCCACACAAAGGATGGGTTTTAACCCTGATTTCTGTGCTGCTTTCAATCGCAGATTCACTGTTTCATTCGTCTCACCAAAAAACTGTCGCCGTTCGCTATGCCCAATCACCACATACCGGACGCTCAACTCCGACAGCATCGGGGCTGAAATCTCACCCGTAAACGCTCCTGATTCTGCCCAGTGAACATTTTGAGCGCCGACCTGAATTCGGCTACCGTGCAAATTTTTCGATAGCACTGCCAGATCGGTAAACGGCACACACAGCAGGATTTCTCGATCGTCGGGTGTGTTCTCCAACTGCGTCATAAACCCCTGCAAAAACTCCATCGTTTCTGCCTGAGTTTTGAACATTTTCCAATTGCCAGCAATGATAATTTTTCGCACGGTCTCAGCTTTAAACGGATTAAATTGCATTCTCCAGTCTAAGGCTTTGTGGGCACAGTTTGAAATGGGGAGGTGGTGAACTCTCCCCCAGTCCTAATCCTTTTGCTCTGATAGGCGCTGGATGCTGAATTTAATCAAAAGATGATTAGATGCATCTCCATTTAGCTACGCAGAGACGGGGTTGACGATCGCTGCATCAAGAATGTCCCAGTTCGGATCGCCTGGGACGATCGGAGTTGCCTGCTCCCCCGTTCCAACGGTGAGATAGCAGGGGGTGGTTGGAGTAATGATTTGGAAGGTTGTCGGATCAAGCGTATACACGCGAGTCGTATCCGTCGTGCTGTTGACCTCCCGCGCCAGTAGGTCTAGTGAACCGTTGAGGTCAATATCTGCTACTGCTTGAATTTCCTCACCTGCCGCAAGGCTTTGGGTAACGAGAGTGCTCTTGGCAGTCAGCGTTGACGAGTTGTTTCCCTCCCTTTGTAGAAAATTGATCTCTCTTCTGTTACTTTGACGGGATAGAAACTGTTCAGGCAACATTAGGCTGCTGTCTGGACTGGAACTGGCAAAATATCAAAGATGTCCATCCAGTTCATTAGCTGATGTAATCCGCGCTTGAGTCCAGGAACAGGGAAGATCTATAACCAAGCTTCTAACCACCCCCAGCACCAATACGGTTGCAGCAGTAATTGCAGGTTGTTTAACGCGCTCTTCCAGGTGGTTCCAGGCTCCCAATGCGGGTGCTGACGAAATGGAAAAGCGTTTGATGTTGCCTCTGTTGTCGTCGGAGTATTTTTTTCGCGGTGCTTAAACTGCTCTGCGTGTAGGCTGACCAGCAGGTATGCACTGAATACCAACTCCCACCAACGCTCAATGCTGCTGTAATCGGTTAATCGATAATCATGCCAGCCCAACTCATGTTTGATCTGTTTGAACCCGTATTCAATCCACATTCTCAAACTGTACTGAGTCGCAATACTCAACAGAATGTCTCCACTCAGATTCGTCATGATGAACCAGCTATCTGCTTTGTCCGGCTCCTCAGTGCTGCCTTTGGTGATTTGGTAGTATCGCACACGGCGGCGGTTTCCGAAGATAATCTCACGAATGTAGCGATGCTCTGAAGGGCGTTCTAATAAGGCTTGCTCGTAAGCCCGCCACCGGTTGTAGCGCACTCGCTGCCCTTTCATCATCAGCACTCCATGATTCGAGCGAATCGCCACAATATAGGGCAGGTTCAGCTTCTCTAAGCGACTGATCACGGCGGCACTTTCGCCATACAAGCTATCGGCTAACACTCGTTCAATCACAAACCCTAAAGCTTGGATCTCTTGAATCAGTTGTACGGCTAACTGGGGTTTGCTCTGGTATGCGTCATGCGCTTTGAGGCGAGATTTCGGCTTGTAGATGTTGAACAACAACGGGTAGGTGATGTTCTCGACGACAGCATAGGCATTGACGCTAACCATGCCATTCTCGGTCTTGCCGAGATTACCGATGTACTGTTTCGCTACATAATCGGGCGATGTGAAGAAGGGAGCAACGACCGTTTCATCAATGCACAAGCTGATGGGTCGTGTTCCGATTTGTTGTTGAATCAAGCGCAACCGAATCGCTCGGACTTGCGTCACACTCCACGGGCTATCGCGCAAAAAGTGATGCAAGCTTTGTCCATCTTTGAGTCCGTTCAACTTGGCAATCTTTGGCAGAGTCTTGCGAGATAACGGACTCACTATGCCCACATGCAGCCATTTGAAGCATTCGTAGGATCTGACATCCTCAAACACCGAGCGATACAGCAAGCAGTACTCGTCGATGAAGCCAACCGTAGAGATGGGTTGTCGCAGCATCA
>DATJEM010000133.1:0-9848 GCA_035496615.1 Leptolyngbya sp. | reverse complement strand
TCAGATTCGAGTTTTGGAGCCAATCCTTCTAGATCCATCTTGATGATCTCAGTGGTGCAGGTTCCGATAAACACAATCACACTGGGATTACGATCGCGCTTCACTTGTTCACACAGTCGCTTCAGTTCTGCATAATCATTCAACTGGGCGGAAATATCGCCTTCTTCCAGTTCTGCCATTGCGTACCGGGGTTCAGCAAAAATCATCACGCCCATTGCATTTTGCAGAAAATAGCCGCAAGTTTTTGTTCCGATCACCAAGAAGAAGCTATCTTCGATTTTTTGGTAAAGCCAAGCGACACAGCTAATCGGACAAAAAGTGTGATAGTTGCCTGTTTCACACTCGAAATTAATCGCTTGAGGTTGAGTATCGGCAAGAGTCATAGCAGAAATTCTCTAAATAGGGAGGATATTATCGAGCAGTTCGATCGAGGTTTCGGGTGCGTCCTTCGCAAGCTTCATCCACTTCAGCCGGACGACGGGATTTGACTTCAGGGTTAGAACTAGCGGGCAAATATTTTTGGCTATCAGCTTCAGCTTGAAGCGAGTTGAGGTGAATGAGTTCTTGTTCGGGATCAAAGTCCAATCCGAGGGCGACAACAATGCGATCAGGATGATTGCTCAAATCCACGATCAGCGGCAGCAGATCAAGCAGTCGCGGCTCTGCCGTCGAAAGCGCCCCCAAAATGAAGCTTGATGACGGTCGCCGCTGTCCTTCACAACTCACCCAAATCGACAATCGAGTCATCCAAGCACGATTTTCTTGGTAGTAGTTTAGCCAGCGATCTTTGAGCGATCGGCGCAGTTGTTCAATGTTCACAAATCAATCAATGTTCACAAATCAAGAGAAGGATAAAGTCAGCCCTAAAATAATGACATATCGCAGTTTGTGTGCTTTATCCGTTCCCCTTCATGTTTTCTTTAGACCATCATCAGATCTAATGTTTCTTCAGACTGCTTCGGCGGAGCCGGATTGAGATAGAAATCAGACAGCAGCGAGAACAATTCGCGATCGGGAGAATCGTTCGGCACAACGCCTTCAGGATTCGCCAAAATCTGATCCGCAATGTTCAGATAGTAATCACACACATAGTTCAGTGAGGGATCAAATTCCGCCATCTCGAACAATGTTTTTCCTTTGACACGAGAGACGCGAATGTCCTCGATCAGCGGCAACACTTCTAACACAGGCATCGGAACCGCTTCTACATATTTGTCGATCAGATCCCGCTTTGAAGTCCGATTGCCGATCAGTCCTGCCAGTCTTAGCGGATGAGTCCGAGCTTTTTCACGCACCGAAGCTGCGATCCGATTGGCGGCAAACAAAGCATCAAATCCATTGTCGGTCACGATCATGCAGTAGTCCGCATAGTTCAGCGGGGCAGCAAATCCACCACACACCACATCGCCCAGCACATCAAACAGAATTACGTCGTATTCATCGAACGCATTCAGTTCTTTGAGCAGCTTTACGGTTTCACCGACGACATAGCCGCCACAGCCTGCACCTGCTGGAGGTCCTCCGGCTTCGACACAATCCACGCCGCCGTAACCTTTATAGATCACATCTTCTGCCCAGACATCTTCGTAGTGATAGTCCTTTTCTTGCAGCGTGTCGATGATCGTGGGGATCAAAAATCCGGTGAGGGTAAAGGTGCTGTCGTGTTTGGGATCGCAACCGATTTGTAATACCTTTTTGCCGCGTTTTGCCAGTGCGACTGAAATATTGCAGCTTGTCGTTGATTTGCCGATGCCGCCTTTTCCGTAAACTGCGAGTTTCACTATTAGTTTCTCCTGTCGTCTCTGAAGGGATAAACGCGGATACGTCTCTGTATTGCATTGTGGGTGATGTTGTCGGTTCTGCCTAGTGCCTGAGAAAAGAGTTTACATTGCTACAAGAAACGAGATTGAGTTAGAGGGTGAATTTTCCAGATGAATGCTTGAGAACTGCTTAAAACGCTAACCGAGCCAATTTTTTAGATTTTAGGTTTTAGATTTTATAAAAAGTAGAACAAAAAACAAACAAGTCGGGAATAGCTGTATCAGCGTTCAGAACAGAGTTTTGCTGAAGGCACAAGCCTCTATTAAGAATCATCAAACTTTCATCTAACTTGATGTGAGGTTAGTGATGCAGATCTTCTAGCAATCTGCTCGAAACTCGCCAACTGGTGAATCGCTCCTGGATGAGCGCCCAGCCAGAAAGCGATCTATGATCTTTAGAAAGATTGAGGGACTCAATATGCAGGCTGTTGTCGTTGATCCATCCGCTCCCAACCGATTGACGCTCAACCAAGTCGATCGACCGTCGCTTTTACCATCAGAAGCCTTGATCAAAGTAGCGGCAATTTCGCTGAATCGAGGAGAAGTCAGACGTGCTCAAACCGCCGCCGCAGGCTGGCGACCCGGCTGGGATCTAGCAGGCACGATCGCAGCCGCAGCCGCAGACGGTTCAGGCTTTCCGGTGGGAACGCGGGTAGTAGGATTTGTGCTATCAGGAGCATGGGCGGAATTTGTGGCGGTTCCGACCAATGCGATCGCAGCCTTACCCGATGCGGTTTCATTCGCTGAAGCTGCCACCCTTCCAGTCGCCGGACTGACAGCACTGCTCGGCATTGAAAAAGGCGGATTGCTCTTAGGGAAATCCGTTCTGATTACAGGGGCATCGGGCGGAGTTGGCAATTTTGCGGTGCAGTTGGCGCGAGAAGCAGGCGCGATCGTCACGGCACAACTCCGGCACTCCGATCGAGTGGACTTTGCGAAAGCGGCAGGCGCACACCAAACGATCGTCGGAGAATCGCTCACAGAGTTTAGTCCCTATGATTTGATTTTGGATTCTACAGGCGGAACCGTGTTAGCCAACGCCTTGAGCGCGATCGCCAAAGAGGGTATCTGCGTGACCTATGGCACAACCGCAGGCGAAACCGTGACATTTGATGCGAAAACATTCTACGGAACAGGCGGAATTCGCTTGTATGGTTTTATTTTGTTTCACGAACTGAAACGCGAACCTGCGGCGATCGGTTTGGCGAAACTGGTTCAACTGGTTGCTGATCAAAAACTGAAACCGCATCTCGATCGAACTGCCTCTTGGACAGAGATTTCAGAGATTTCGCAGCAGTTAATCGATCGCAAATTTATGGGTAAAGCCGTTTTGCAGATTGATTAATTTCAGTTCAACACCCGAGCATCGATCACAGCAGCAGTTTGATCGGGATCACAAAGGCATTGATCCAGCGGTAAAAGGGACAGCTAGAACGGCGCGGACTGTCCAAAGAGGTTTAGACCGCAAATCAAGCTCTAACTCTAAATGATGAGCCTGAATGAATTAGACTTTGTAGCGCCGATCGCGATCGACCAGTTCTCCAAAGTTGCGGCAAGATCAAAGCAAATACAAGGAAAAATTTATGTCGCAGTCGGCGATCGTTCAAAACTATATCAATGGAGAATGGTCTGTTCCCAACACAGAAACCTATCTCGACGTGATTAATCCCGCGACGATCGAAGCTTTGAGCAAAGTTCCGCTTTCTTCGGCTAGTGAAGTCGATCGAGCCGCCGTTGCCGCCCAAACTGCCTTTCCTGCTTGGCGCAGAACTCCCGCAACTGAGCGAGTGCAGTATCTATTCAAACTCAAAGCCCTGCTAGAAGAACACCTCGAAGACATTGCCCAAACGATCACGCTCGAATGTGGAAAAACGATCGCAGAATCGAAAGGTGAAATGAGACGGGCGATCGAAAATGTGGAAGTTGCCTGCGGCATTCCCATTTTGATGCAAGGCTACAACTCCGAAGACATTGCCAAAGGGATTGACGAACACATGATTCGGCAGCCATTAGGAGTAACCGCAATCATCACCCCGTTTAACTTTCCGGGAATGATTCCATTTTGGTTTATGCCTTATGCGATCGCTTGCGGTAACACTTGCATCGTCAAGCCTTCAGAGCGGGTGCCGCTGACCATGCAGAAGATCTTTCAGCTATTCGAGCAAACAGGGCTACCTAAAGGCGTGATCAACTTAGTCAACGGGACAAAAGAAGTCGTGGATGCGCTGCTAGATCATGCAGCAATTCGGGCAATTAGCTTTGTGGGATCAACGCCGATCGCCAAATATGTCTACAGTCGTGCCGCTGCCAATGGAAAACGATCGCAGTGTCAAGGCGGCGCAAAAAATCCGGTGATTGTTCTGCCGGATGCGGATATTGCGATGACCACAAAAATCATGGCGGATAGTGCCTTTGGTTGCGCTGGACAGCGATGTTTAGCCGCGTCCGTCGCCATCACCGTTGGCAGTGCAAAAACAACGTTTACCGATGCGATCGCCCAGGCTGCAACGTCTCGCCAAGTTGGATTTGGACTCGATTCTGGGGTGCAAATGGGACCCGTCATCACAGAACAAAGCAAAACCCGGATCGAAACTATCATCAATCAAGCTGAAACCGAAGGCGCAACGGTGTTAGTCGATGGGCGATCCGCTAAAATTCCCCATTATGAAAACGGCTATTTTGTTCGTCCGACAATTTTACAAAATATTGACCCGGCGGGGAAAATTGCCAAGACTGAGATTTTTGGTCCTGTGTTGAGTTTGATTCACCTAGACTCGATCGATGACGCGATCGCGCTAGTCAACCGCAGTCAATACGGCAATATGGCATCGCTATTTACTTCAAGTGGAGCCGCCGCCCGAAAATTTCGCTATGAAGCTGAAGCGGGAAATATTGGAATCAATATCGGCGTTGCGGCTCCGATGGCGTTCTTTCCATTTAGCGGTTGGAAAGATAGCTTTTTTGGGGACTTACACGGACAAGGCTGGCAAGCGATCGAATTCTTTACTCAAACTAAAGTTGTGGTCGAACGTTGGCACGATTGGACACGACAGTTTTAATCGGCTCTGCTGAAGTTAAACGAAATTTCTTCCTTGAGTTCTGAAAAATCGACGAACGCCCCGGTTCGCCCGTCAATATTATTCAATCGAGCTAACACTTCGGGATGAATCGCTTCTGAAACTCGTTCTTGAGCGCTGACGAAGAAAAAGAAGCGGGTACTTCCGACACAGACACAATCCCCATCCTGAAGCGGTTGGCGCTGTTGCACTCTGATTCCATTGATGTAAGAACCGTTCATGCTGTTGAGATCAATAAAGTGAAAGCCGTCCTGCTGATGCAAAATGATCGCATGGCGACGAGACAATTTGCGATCTTGAAGCGGTAATGCTGCGGATCGATTGCGTCCGATCGTCCAAATCATTTGCGGCTGTTTTAGCGTCATCGATTCTGGTCTAAGCAAATTTGTCACCAGATAGACTCGTTGATTCAGCACAATCCCTTGAATGTAGCGAGGTTTGGCATCGGGCATTCCGGGTGCTGGCTCGATCGTCACCTGAGCATCGCGGTCGATCGTCAAGGTCGAACTCTTGGCGATTTGCTGTGCTTCAGGGTTTTCTGCATCCAGTTCGACTTCGAGTTCTTCCCAGAAGGCAGCGAGAGCCTCAGGAGATTGATTGGCAGCGCGATCGTCGGGGCTGTAAAATTCTTGCTTCATGAGGGCTTCCCTAAGACAGGACACAATCCGAAGTTTGTGGATTGTCCTAGATTTCCCTGCAACAGAGTAGATTGCGACTTTAGCGATATAATTTGCGTGAATTTCGGTTGTTTAGCGCGATCGATCGTAGTCACTGGATAGAGCAATGCTATTGGGAACAGCTACCAAATTGATTTGTGAATGCGATCGAATTTACTCAATCAACACCCATCTCGAAAAAGTAGCAGCCTGCCCACAAGGTTGGTCTAATTCATCTAGCACCGTCCACAAAATGACATCTTCAATCCAAAACCGTTTGCCAGAACTAGAGATCCGAATCCCACGGCAGCCGCTGATATATCCCTGAGAGGTTGCCTGGGCTAGGAGACGCGATCGCTCTATTTGACTCACAGGTTCCGCCGATTTCCTGGAAGGCATGGTCGTAAACGTTTCCCAATCCATTTCCCACAGCAGTAGTGCTTGTCGGTTCGCATAGTTGAAAATCGGATCAGGTTCCGTCCCGTGAGATATAACCACGAAAGGAGCCTCAAACAATGCTTCGGGCGTTTCAATCAATGATTTTCCCGTCCAATGGTTAAAGCTTTTGATCAGGCGTTTGGCGTGCTGAAGCGGTTGAGCATTCATTTTGAGAAGGACTGATCACAGGAAGTATCGCAGACAGGATAAGCCGTTTGATAAGTCTGCGATCGACGACCAAACAACGCATACCGATTATCGCGAACTTGCTCATACACCCGATCTCCCATCCATTTCATCCCCGGCAAGTTTTGGTAAGCCGTGACAAACACATTTCCGACCGGAAGCAATCGACCAATTTCTTCAGCGGCATCACTGCCTTGCCATCTGCGATCAGGCTTTGCGTTATCAATCAAAATCATTCCCATCTCGCAATCTTGGGCGGTGACTTTAAATTGAGCGAGTCCGGCTTCGTCTTGCATCGGCAAGTATTGAAACCGATCGCCCTTGTCAATCTTTTCGAGAACTTGAACCAGATTCGAGCAAAGATTACAGTGCCCGTCATAAATCACAGTGTAAGGTTTCATCGGCGGAGGCGTTGGCGAATACGATCGATAAACAAGTCTACCTCTGGTAATCTTAGCTGACTTGCAATCAGAACGAAAATGCCTAGCCCGATCGACCCTGCGATCGACATTTGAGCCAGTGCTAGAAGCGAGCCTGTGAGTCCGGTAAACTGCTGAATCCAATTCGAGATCAGCCAGCTTGCAGATCCAGCAATCAAGCTCGTCGTCAGCAATTCAAAGATCGGCGTTGCCCATTGCAGCCACGGTAAACCATTCAACCGTTGATCTAGAAAATACAACAATGCAAGCACTGAAAGAATATTAACGCTCACCGTCGCTAAAACAATTCCGGCAATTCCAAACGGTTTATAGAAAAGAAAATCGAACAACGCATTCAGAAAAATATTTGCAATACTGATTTTGAACGGTGTATCTCCATCGCCCAACGCATAAAATACACGAACTAAAACATCTCGACTCAAGTAAACAAACATTCCAATTGCGTAAGCCATTAACACCGTTGCAACAAGCTGAGTGGCTTCAGGTTTGAATGCCCCTCGTTCGTAAACCACGCGCACGATCGGAGTCGCTAACGAAATAATCAATGCACTTAACGGCAACATCGCGATCGCCGTAATTAAAAGCCCTTGTCGAATTCGAGCCTTCAACTGATCTACTTGACCCGGATCAGCAAGCCTAGAAAATATAGGTAACAGCGGCACAAGGATCATATTTGAGAGAATCCCCAGCGGCGTTTGCACCAGCAGGTTAGCGTAATCCAAGCTTGCGATCGCAGCGACTGCATTCGGGAGATACGCCGCAAATGTTAAATCTGTAATCACATTAATTTGCAGCATTCCAGACGAGAACAAGGCAGGTCCCATGACGCGAAACACTTCCCGCACTCCCGGATCGCCCCAAGCCAGTCGAACCCGAAATCGCCCCAGTCCCGATTGCCGCTGTACCCAAAACTGTGCCAGCCATTGTAAAACTGTGCCCGCGAGTGTGCCGATCGCAAGAACCATCCCGCCAATCAGCGCATAGTTCGGATTGGTCGCAGGCGCTCCTGAAGTCAATAAAAAGGCTCCAATTCCAATAATTAGCGTCACGCTCGAAAGCAATGGGCTAATCGAAGGCAGCCAATACTGATCTGCCGCATTCAGCGTTCCGAATCCAATTCCGATCATGCCTGCAAACCAAGCGATCGGAGCCATGATTCGGAGTTGCTGAATCGCGATCGCCCTAGTTTCCAATCCTTGTGCAGTGTGTTGCAATCCGCTCGCTAACAGATCGATAAAGACGGGCGCAAAGATAAAGACAATCAGCGTCACCACCAAAAAAAGACTGCCAATCAGCGTCGAAACGGCTTCCACTAAAGGGGCTGATTCTTCTTTCCTGCGTTTTGCCAGAGCGCTCACCATGGCGCTGTGAAAAGGTCCATTAATTCCGCCCAGCAAAATCAAGAAGAAACTCGGCACGATCGCAGAGATATCGTAAGCAGCTTTCGCGGTTCCAACTCCAAACGCAAACGCGATCGCCAACTGTCGAACCAGTCCAGCAACTTTGCTGATTAGCGTTGCGATCGCAACAATTCCAGCGATGCCTGCAAGGGAACGTTTCGGTTTAGGAGTTTCAGTCACGAGAGTTACAGCAAAATTGGCTTCACCTATTTAAGCATCTTGCGCTCGATCGCAATCCGATTTTGCATGAATTCTCGGATTGCGTGTCGCTCTAAGTGCTGCTGCCCTATCGCAATTGATTCGTTCCGAAACTGCTCGCAGCTTTTCAGGACGGTTCGATCGCTCACTCCTCATTCTCGTGTTCTTCTGGTTGCCGCGATCGACTTCCTGCTAGCGCCACACTAATCGCATCCAGCACCCGCGCCACCGGAATCACCTCCATTCCCACATCGCTATAGCTTGAGCCTTTCGGCACGATCGCTTTTCTAAATCCCAGTTTCGCTGCTTCCTTCAGCCGCAATTCCGTCTGAGAAACCGGACGAACCTGTCCTCCTAAACCGACTTCCCCGATTAAAACCGTGTACGGATCAACAATACGATCGCGAAAACTCGCCGCCACCGCCACCGCCACGCCCAAATCTGCCGCAGGTTCACTGACATTTAACCCACCCGAAGATGCCACATAAGCATCTAATTTTGACAACGGAATTCCCACTCGCTTTTCTAACACTGCCAGAATTTGCAGCAGGCGATTGTATTCGATTCCCGTGGTCGATCGACGCGGCGAACTATAGCTTGTCGCACTTACGAGCGCCTGCAACTCAACCACGATCGGACGAGTTCCTTCACAGGCGACGATCGTTGCCGTTCCCGAAGCCGCTTCATCCCGACTGCCCAAGAACAATTCGGATGGATTGAGAACTTCTTGCAACCCTTGATCGACCATTTCAAATACGCCGATTTCATGCGTTGCGCCAAATCGATTTTTCACTGATCGCAGTAATCGATGACTGGCAAATCGATCGCCCTCAAAATACAGCACCGTATCGACCAAATGTTCTAGCACTTTCGGTCCTGCGATCGCGCCTTCTTTCGTGACGTGCCCCACAATGAACAGCGTAATATTCTGCCGTTTCGCCATTTGCATCAGCACCGAAGTACACTCGCGCACTTGGGACACTGATCCCGGAGCCGAAGTCAGCGCACTATAGTACAACGCCTGAATACTATCGATAATTGCTACTCTCGGCTTCAGCGATTCCAACTCCGCCAAAATCGTATCCAAATCGATCTCTGGTAAAAGATGCAGGCTCCCCTCTTCGTCCGACGGTTCAGACTCTACGATCGAACTTTGCTTTCCCACCCCCAATCGATGCGCCCGCAACTTCACCTGCTGCCCCGATTCTTCTGCACACACATACAGCGTTCGATACCGAGTTGCCAATCGATTCGCAGTCTGAAGTAAAAGCGTTGATTTGCCGATCCCCGGATCGCCGCCAATCAGCACAAGCGATCCCGGCACGATTCCGCCACCCAAAACCCGATCGAGTTCGGTGTATCCCGAAGCCAAGCGCTCCTGATCCTGTTCAGAGATTTCATTTAATTTCAGAGACGCGATCGCCCGTGCCGGACTATTCGATCGGGAAGACTGTCCCTTTGCCGCTCCTCGTATTCTTGTAACCTGCGCCATTGCTGGAGTTGAAGCCGGACGAGCCACCTGTTCTTCCAGAGAATTCCAGGTCGAACAAGACGGACAGCGCCCGAAATGTTGCGGGAATTCCGCGCCACAGTCATTGCAAACAAACGTCGATCGTACTTTAGGCATTTGCAA